>NZ_JBEPAK010000006.1:0-78198 GCF_040298565.1 Kitasatospora sp. NPDC001539
CCGCCCCCGGGAGGGGCGGGCGCCGCTGCGGAACCGGGGGCGTCAGTCCTGGACGGCGGCCTTCAGCTGCTCGACCCGGTCGGTGCGCTCCCAGGTGAAGTCCGGCAGCTCGCGGCCGAAGTGGCCGTACGCGGCGGTCTGGGCGTAGATCGGGCGCAGCAGGTCCAGGTCGCGGATGATCGCGGCCGGGCGCAGGTCGAAGACCTCGGAGACGGCCTTCTGGATGGCCAGCACCGGGACGGTCTCGGTGCCGAAGGTCTCCACGAACAGGCCGACCGGCTCGGCCTTGCCGATCGCGTACGCGACCTGCACCTCGGCGCGGCTGGCCAGGCCGGCGGCGACGATGTTCTTGGCGACCCAGCGCATCGCGTAGGCGGCCGAGCGGTCGACCTTGGACGGGTCCTTGCCGGAGAAGGCGCCGCCGCCGTGGCGGGCCATGCCGCCGTAGGTGTCGATGATGATCTTCCGGCCGGTGAGGCCGGCGTCGCCCATCGGGCCGCCGATCTCGAAGCGGCCGGTCGGGTTGACCAGCAGCCGGTAGCCGTCGGTGACCAGCTTGATGCCCTGGTCGGCCAGCGCCTTCAGCTCCGGCTCGACGACGAACTCGCGGATGTCCGGGGTGAGCAGCGACTCCAGGTCGATGTCACTGGCGTGCTGGGTCGAGACGACCACGGTGTCCAGGCGGACGGCCTTGTCGCCGTCGTACTCGATGGTCACCTGGGTCTTGCCGTCGGGGCGCAGGTACGGGATCGTCCCGTTCTTGCGGACCTCGGTCAGGCGGCGGGAGAGCCGGTGCGCCAGGGTGATCGGCAGCGGCATCAGCTCGGGCGTCTCGTCGGACGCGTAGCCGAACATCAGGCCCTGGTCGCCGGCCCCCTGCTTGTCCAGGTCGTCGTCGTCACCCTCGACCCGGGCCTCGTACGCGGTGTCGACGCCCTGCGCGATGTCGGGCGACTGCGCACCGATGGACACCGACACGCCGCAGGAGGCGCCGTCGAAGCCCTTCTTGGAGCTGTCGTAGCCGATCTCCAGGATCTTGTCCCGGACGAGCTGGGCGATCGGCGCGTACGCCTTGGTGGTCACCTCGCCGGCCACGTGCACCTGGCCGGTGGTGATGAGCGTCTCCACGGCGACCCGGGAGGTCGGGTCCTCCCGCAGGAGAGCGTCAAGGATGGTGTCGCTGATCTGGTCAGCGATCTTGTCGGGGTGACCCTCGGTCACGGACTCCGAGGTGAACAGGCGGCGAGACACAGCGCTCCCTGGGGTTGCAGCGGCTGCTGACTGAAGGCCCCCGGCGGACCGGGGACATCCGGAAAGACTTGATTCCTGGAGTGTAACGGGCTGATTCCGTCGAACGTCACCCAGTTCCAAAAATGGCGACCGCCCTTGACCAGGGCTCGATCACTTGTCGACCGGTTCGAGACGCTCTGCGACCAGATCCCAGACGACGTCCGCGAGGGCCTCCTTGGGGCCCACCGGGATCGGGGTCTCACTGCCGTCCGAGCCCAGTACGACGGCCTCGTTGACGTCCGTGCCGAAGGCCTTGCCGTTGCCCACCTCGTTGACGACGAGCAGGTCGCAGCCCTTGCGGGCGAGCTTGGCCCGGCCGTTGGCGAGCACGTCGTCGGTCTCCGCCGCGAAACCCACGACCAGTTGGCCCGAACGGGGGCGATGGGCCGACAGCTCGGCCAGGACGTCCGGGTTGCGGACCAGCGCGACGGGCGCCGGTTCGACCCCCTCGACCTTCTTGATCTTGCCGGGGGCGTACTCGGCCGGCCGGAAGTCCGCCACCGCCGCGGCCATCACCACCGCGTCCGCGTCCTCGGCCGCCTTCAACGCCGCCTCGCGCAGCTCCAGGGCCGTCCCGACGTGCACCACGTCCACCCCGGCCGGGTCGGGCAGCTCCGCGTTGGCCGAGACCAACGTCACCCGGGCGCCGCGCGCCGCGGCCGTCACGGCGAGCGCGTAGCCCTGCTTGCCGGAGGAGCGGTTGCCCAGGTAGCGCACCGGGTCCAGCGGCTCCCGGGTGCCGCCGGCCGAGACCACCACGTGCCGTCCGGCCAGGTCGGTCGGCACCGCCCCGCCGCGGCGCAGCACGGCCCGGCAGGCGTCGAAGATCGCGGATGGCTCGGGCAGCCGGCCCTTGCCGGTGTCCTTGCCGGTCAGCCGCCCGACGGCCGGCTCCAGCACGATCACGCCCCGGCTGCGCAGGGTGGCCACGTTGTGGCGGGTGGCCGGGTGCTCCCACATCTCGGTGTGCATGGCGGGCGCCACGACGACCGGGCAGCGGGCGGTGAGCAGGGTGTTGGTCAGCAGGTCGTCGGCGAGCCCGTGGGCGGCCTTGGCGATGAGGTCGGCGGTGGCGGGGGCGACGACCACCAGGTCGGCCTGCTGGCCGATCCGCACGTGCGGCACCTCGTGCACGCTCTCCCAGGTCTCGGTGGCCGCCGGGCGGCCGGACAGCGCGGCCCAGGTGGCCTCGCCGACGAAGTGCAGCGCCGCGGCCGTCGGCACCACGGTGACCTGGTGGCCGGACTCGGTGAACCGGCGCAGCAGCTCGCAGGCCTTGTAGGCGGCGATCCCGCCGCTGACGCCGAGGACGACGCGGGGAGCCTCCGCTTGCGCGCTCATCTGCCGGTACCGACCTTTCTCCTCCATCGGGAACCCGCCCACCCTACGACCCCTCAGCCGGCGCCCGCACGGTGCCCCACCCCCGGCGGGAACGCCGAAGGGCCCGGCGGAAACGATTCCGCCGGGCCCTTCGGGAAACGTACGGGGGTGCCTCAGACGGCGCCCTCGACCGCCTCGGCGGTCAGCATGCCCGCGTTGATCTCGCGCAGCGCGATCGACAGCGGCTTCTCGTGCACGTGGGTGTCGACCAGCGGGCCGACGTACTCCAGCAGGCCCTCACCGAGCTGGGAGTAGTACGCGTTGATCTGGCGCGCGCGCTTGGCGGCGTAGATCACGAGGCTGTACTTGGAGTCGGTGGCCTCGAGCAGCTCGTCGATCGGCGGGTTGATGATGCCCTCGGGCGCGGTCATGGAAGAGGACACGCGAAAACCTTCCGAAAGGGTGGAAAAGACAGACAGGTCAGGCTACACCGAGCAAGGCTAGCAGTTCGGCCGCTACCTGCTCGACGGAGGTGTTGACAAGGGTCGTGTCGAACTCCGGCTCGGCGGCCAGCTCGACCTTGGCGGCCTCCAGACGCTTCTCGATCACGTCCTGCGGCTCGGTGCCCCGGCCGGTGAGCCGGCGGACCAGCTCGTCCCAGCTCGGCGGGGCCAGGAAGACCAGCTGCGCCTCCGGCATCGACGCGCGCACCTGACGGGCGCCCTGCAGATCGATCTCCAGCAGCACGGGCTCGCCGCGCTCCAGCTTCTCCAGCACCGCCGCGCGCGGGGTCCCGTAGCGGTTCCCGGCGAACTCGGCCCACTCCAGCAGCTCGCCGTTGGCGATCAGCTTGTCGAACTCGTCGTTGTCGACGAAGTGGTACTGGACCCCGTTCTTCTCGCCCGGCCTCGGGTGGCGGGTCGTCGCCGACACCGAGAGCCAGACCTCGGGGTGCATCTTCCTCATATGAGCGACGACCGTGCTCTTGCCGACCCCCGAGGGGCCGGAGAGCACGGTCAGCCGCGGACGCTCACTCATGCACCGATTATCCCGGATCGCGGGCGTTCCCGGGACCACGGGGGCACGGTCAGGCGGCGCCACCGCCGAACTCCCGCTCCAGGGAGGCGATCTGGTTCGTGCCGAGGCCACGGACGCGCCGGCTCTCGCTGATGCCGAGGCGCTCCATGATCTGCTTGGCGCGGACCTTGCCCACGCCCGGAAGGGACTCGAGCAGCGCCGAGACCTTCATCTTGCCGATGACGTCGTTGTCGTTCTTGCCGGCCTTGATCACCTCGTGCAGGGAGGCGCCGGAGTGCTTGAGCCGGTTCTTCACCTCGGCGCGCTCCCGGCGAGCCTCGGCGGCCTTGGCGAGCGCGGCGGTGCGCTGTTCAGGGGTAAGGGGCGGAAGAGCCACGCCGTTCACCTCAGGGTCTGGAAGGAAGGGATTGAGCTATGACTGTTTGGTTCTCAGGCCGCCTCCGCAAGTGGAACCACAAGGCCCTGACCTGCGGGAGCTACGGGATTCGCGGCTCTTCGACGACCTATCGCCGGACACTACCCGGATTGCGGCGCCACGTCAGGAAAAGAACACGAAAAGTCCTGGTCAGCCAAGGCCGACCAGGACTTTCCAGGGCAAAATGACCGCGATTGCGAGACTTTGGCGGCCCCGGTGTGACGGCGCTCACGTCAAGCGCCGCGGAGCCGCCCGGTGCTGGGCACACTGCGCAGGGTCACCGGACGGTTACCGGCCGACGACCCTCCGCTACCCGACCGCGTCCGCGAACCCGCCGGCGAAGCGGTCCGCCGCCTCCCGCAGCGCCGCCGCCGACGGCCCGTGCCTGAGCACGTCCCGGCTGACGCTCGGCACCACGTTGATCACCGAGGCGCCGAACACCCGCGGCAGGTCCGCCATGGTCGCGCCCTGGGCGCCGATCCCGGGGGCCAGCAGCGGGCCGTTGATCGCCAGCTCCACACCCGCGTCGGCCAGCGTCGCACCGACCACCGCCCCGAAGGAGCCCAGCGGCGCCGCGCCCGCGTTCTCGGCCGCCAGGTGGCGCAGCACCGCCGCCGCGACCGGCTCGCCGTCCGCACCGACCGCGCGCTGCACCTCGGCGCCCTCCGGGTTGGAGGTGAGCGCCAGCGCGAACACCCCGCAGCCCTGCTCCCGGGCCAGGTCCAGGGCCGGGCGCAGCGAGCCGAAGCCCAGGTACGGGCTGACCGTCACGGCGTCCGAGAACAGCGGGCTCGCCGGTGACAGGAAGGCCTCCGCGTAGGCGGCCATGGTGGAGCCGATGTCGCCGCGCTTGGCGTCCATCAGGACCAGCGCACCGGCCGACCGGGCCTCCTCGACGGTCTTCTCCAGCACGGCGACGCCCCGGCTGCCGAAGCGCTCGAAGAAGGCGGCCTGCGGCTTGAGCACGGCCACCCGGTCGGCCAGCGCCTCGACCACGGTCCGGCTGAAGGTCTCCAGCCCGGCGAGGTCGTCACCGAGCCCCCAGGCGGCGAGCAGGGAGGCGTGCGGATCGATGCCGACGCAGAGCTGGCCGCGGGTGTCGAGGGCCTGGCGCAGCCGGGCTCCGAACGGGGCGAGGGTCATGTCGTCCTTTCCAGGGTTTCCGGCTTTCCAGGGTTCCCGGAGCCGATCGGGGAGGTCACGAACTGCGGACGGCGCTGCCGACGGCCGCCGCGAGGTCGCGGAAGCCCGCCGCGCGGATCCGCGCGGAGAGGCCCTTGTGGATCCGGCGGCACCAGAAGGGCCCCTCGTAGATGAAGGCGCTGTAGCCCTGGACGAGGTCGGCGCCGTGGATGATCCGCTGCCAGGCGTCCTCGGCGGTCTCCACGCCGCCGACCGAGACCAGCACCAGCCGGCCCTCGGTGCGGGCGCGCAGCCGCTGGAGCACCTCCAGGGCGCGGGCCTTCAGCGGGGCGCCGGACAGGCCCCCCATGCCGATCTCCTCGATCCGCCGCGCGTCGGCCCGCAGGCCCTCGCGGCCGATCGTGGTGTTGGTGGCGATGATCCCGTCCAGGCCCAGCTCCAGGGCGAGGTCGGCGACCGCGTCGACGTCCTCGTCGGCCAGGTCGGGGGCGATCTTGACCAGCAGCGGCACGTGGTGCGCGGTGGTGCGGTCGGCGGCCTCGCGGACGGCGGCCAGCAGCGGGCGCAGGTGGTCCACGGCCTGCAGGTTGCGCAGCCCGGGGGTGTTCGGCGAGCTGACGTTGACCACCAGGTAGTCGGCGTACCTGGCCAGCCGCTCGGTGGACTTGACGTAGTCGGCGACGGCGTCGGCCTCCTCCACCACCTTGGTCTTGCCGATGTTGACGCCGATCACCGGGGTGGAGCTGGTGTGGGGGCGGGCCGCCAGCCGGGCCGCGACCCGCGCCGAGCCCTGGTTGTTGAAGCCCATCCGGTTGATCAGCGCGCGGTCCTCGACCAGGCGGAACAGCCGGGGCGCCGGGTTGCCCGGCTGGGGTTCGCCGGTGATGGTGCCGATCTCGACGTAGTCGAAGCCGAGCATCGCCAGGCCGTCGATGCCGACGCCGTTCTTGTCGAAGCCGGCCGCCAGCCCGAACGGGCCGGGGAGGTCGAGGCCGAGGGCCCTGGTGCGCAGCGCCCGGTCGCGCGGCGCGAGGACGAGCCGCACCAGGGTGCGCAGGCCGGGCACCGAGGAGGCCAGCCGGATCCAGAAGAACGCGAGGTGGTGGGCCCTCTCCGGGTCCATCCGCTTGAAGACGAGGTCGAACAGAAGCTTGTACAAGGGGTCAACTCCAGGGTCGCGGGCCGGTTTCGAGCATGGAAGTGGGGGGCACCCAACTGGCTCCGGTGCCCCCCACTGCGGTGGCGCTACTTGCGGCCGGCGTTGATCAGCTCGGCGTGCTCCTGGAGTGACATCACCCCGACCTCGTCGCGCAGCTGCGCGTCCATGCCCTGGACGGCCGCGCCCATCGCCTGGACGGTGGTCAGGCACGGGACACCGCGCGAGACGGCCGCGGTGCGGATCTCGTAGCCGTCGAGGCGCCCTCCGGTGCCGTACGGCGTGTTGATGATGAGGTCGACCTCGCCGTCGTGGATCAGCTGGACGATGGTCTTCTCGCCGTTCGGGCCCTCGCCCTCGCTGTGCTTGCGCACCAGCGTGGACGGGATGCCGCCGCGGTGGAGCACCTCGGCGGTGCCGGCGGTGGCGAGCACCTCGAAGCCGAGGCCGACCAGCGCCCGGGCCGGGAAGACCAGGTTGCGCTTGTCGCGGTTGGCGACGGAGACGAAGACCTTGCCCTTGGTCGGCAGCGCGCCGTACGCGCCGGACTGGGCCTTGGCGTAGGCGGTGCCGAAGACCTTGTCGATGCCCATGACCTCACCGGTCGAGCGCATCTCCGGGCCGAGGACGGTGTCCACGCCGCGGCCGTGGATGTCGCGGAAGCGGCTCCACGGCATCACGGCCTCCTTGACCGCGATCGGCGCGTCGGCGGGCAGGGTGCCGCCGTCGCCCTCGGCCGGGAGCAGACCCTCGGCGCGCAGCTCGGCGATGGTGGCGCCGAGCGAGATCCGGGCGGCGGCCTTGGCCAGCGGCACCGCGGTCGCCTTGGAGGTGAAGGGGACGGTGCGGGAGGCACGCGGGTTGGCCTCCAGCACGTAGAGGATGTCCCCGGCCAGCGCGAACTGGATGTTGATCAGGCCGCGGACGCCGACACCGCGCGCGATGGCCTCCGTGGAGGTGCGCAGCCGCTTGATGTCGTAGCCGCCGAGGGTGATCGGGGGCAGCGCGCAGGCGGAGTCACCGGAGTGGATGCCGGCCTCCTCGATGTGCTCCATGACGCCGCCGAGGTAGAGCTCGGTGCCGTCGTAGAGCGCGTCGACGTCGATCTCCACCGCGTCGTCCAGGAAGCGGTCGATCAGCACCGGGTGCTCGGAGATCAGACCGGCGTGCCGCTCCAGGTAGGAGGCGAGCGACGCCTCGTCGTAGACGATCTCCATGCCGCGGCCGCCGAGCACGTACGACGGGCGGGCGAGGACGGGGTAGCCGATCTCGTCGGCGATCGCCTTGGCCTCCTCGAAGGAGAAGGCGGTGCCGTGCTTGGGGGCGGGCAGGCCGGCGTCGCGCAGCACGCGGCCGAAGGCGCCGCGCTCCTCGGCGAGGTCGATCGCCTCGGGCTGGGTGCCGACGATCGGCACGCCGTTGTCCTTGAGGGCCTGGGCCAGGCCGAGCGGGGTCTGGCCGCCGAGCTGGACGATCACACCGGCCAGCGGGCCGGCCTGCCGCTCGGCGTGGACGATCTCCAGGACGTCCTCCAGGGTGAGCGGCTCGAAGTAGAGCCGGTCGGAGGTGTCGTAGTCGGTGGAGACGGTCTCCGGGTTGCAGTTGACCATGACGGTCTCGTACCCGGCGTCGGCCAGCGCGAAGGAGGCGTGGACGCAGGAGTAGTCGAACTCGATGCCCTGGCCGATGCGGTTCGGGCCGGAGCCGAGGATGATCACGGCCGGCTTGGTGCGCGGGGCGACCTCGCTCTCCTCGTCGTAGGACGAGTAGAAGTACGGGGTCTTGGCGGCGAACTCGGCGGCGCAGGTGTCGACGGTCTTGAACACCGGGCGGATGCCGAGCGCGTGGCGCACCTCGCGCACCACGTCGGGGCGCAGGCCGCGGATCTCGCCGATCTGCTGGTCGGAGAAGCCGTGCCGCTTGGCGTGGCGCAGCAGCTCGGGGGTGAGCTCGGCGGCCTCGGCCAGCTCGCCGGCGATCTCGTCGAGCAGGAAGAGCTGGTCGACGAACCACGGGTCGATCTTGGTCGCGTCGAACACCTCCTCCGGGGTGGCCCCGGCCCGGATGGCGTCCATCACGGTGTTGATCCGGCCGTCGGTCGGCACGGCGGCCTTGACCAGCAGCTCGGACTTGTCGCCCAGCGGAGTGGTCCAGCTGAACTGGGAGCCCTTCTTCTCCAGCGAGCGCAGCGCCTTCTGGAGCGCCTCGGGGAAGTTGCGGCCCAGCGCCATGGCCTCGCCGACGGACTTCATGGTGGTGGTCAGCGTGGCGTCGGCGCTCGGGAACTTCTCGAACGCGAACCGCGGCACCTTGACGACGACGTAGTCGAGGGTCGGCTCGAAGGAGGCCGGGGTCTCGGCGGTGATGTCGTTGGGGATCTCGTCCAAGGTGTAGCCGACGGCCAGCTTGGCGGCGATCTTGGCGATCGGGAAGCCGGTGGCCTTGGAGGCGAGCGCCGAGGAGCGGGAGACGCGCGGGTTCATCTCGATGACGATGACCCGGCCGTCGACGGGGTTGACGGCGAACTGGATGTTGCAGCCGCCGGTGTCGACGCCGACCTCGCGGATGACGGCGATGCCGACGTCGCGCAGGATCTGGTACTCGCGGTCGGTGAGCGTCATCGCCGGGGCGACGGTGATCGAGTCACCGGTGTGGACGCCCATCGGGTCGAAGTTCTCGATGGAGCAGACGACCACGACGTTGTCGTTCTTGTCGCGCATCAGCTCCAGCTCGTACTCCTTCCAGCCGAGGATGGACTCCTCCAGGAGCACCTCGGTGGTCGGCGAGAGCGCCAGGCCCTGGCCGGCGATGCGGCGCAGGTCCTCCTCGTTGTGGGCGAAGCCGGAGCCGGCGCCGCCCATGGTGAAGGAGGGGCGGACCACGACCGGGTAGCCGCCGAGGGTGTCGACCCCGGCCAGCACCTCGTCCATGCTGTGGCAGATGACCGAGCGGGCGGACTCACCGTGGCCGATCTTGGCCTTGACGGCCTCGACGACGCCCTTGAACAGGTCGCGGTCCTCGCCCTTGTTGATCGCCTCGACGTCGGCGCCGATCAGCTCGACGCCGTACTTCTCCAGCGTGCCCGCCTTGTGCAGCGAGATCGCGGTGTTCAGCGCGGTCTGGCCGCCCAGGGTCGGCAGCAGCGCGTCGGGGCGCTCCTTGGCGATGATCTTCTCGACGAACTCCGGGGTGATCGGCTCGACGTAGGTGGCGTCGGCGATCTCCGGGTCGGTCATGATCGTGGCCGGGTTGGAGTTGACCAGCACGACCCGCAGGCCCTCGGCCTTGAGGACGCGGCAGGCCTGGGTGCCCGAGTAGTCGAACTCGGCGGCCTGGCCGATGACGATCGGGCCGGAGCCGATCACCAGGACGGACTTGATGTCAGTGCGCTTAGGCACGCTGGCCCTCCATGAGCTTCACGAAGCGGTCGAACAGGTAGGCGGCGTCGTGCGGGCCGGCGGCCGCTTCGGGGTGGTACTGCACGCTGAAGGCGGGCACGTCGAGCGCCTGCAGGCCCTCGACCACGTCGTCGTTGAGGCAGACGTGGGAGACCTCGACCCGCCCGTAGGGGGTGTCGCTCACCCGGTCCAGCGGCGCGTCCACGGCGAAGCCGTGGTTGTGGGCGGTCACCTCGACCTTGCCGGTGGTGCGGTCCTGCACCGGCTGGTTGATGCCGCGGTGGCCGTACTTGAGCTTGTAGGTGCCGAAGCCCAGGGCGCGGCCGAGGATCTGGTTGCCGAAGCAGATGCCGAAGAACGGGGTGCCCCGCTCCAGGACGCCCTGCGCGACGGCGACCTGGTGGTCGGCGGTGGCCGGGTCTCCCGGGCCGTTGGAGAAGAACACGCCGTCCGGGGAGACGGCGTAGACGTCCTCGAGGCTGGAGTCGGCCGGCAGCACGTGCACCTCGATGCCGCGCTCGGCCATCCGCTGCGGGGTCATCGCCTTGATGCCGAGGTCCAGCGCGGCGACGGTGAACCTCTTCTCACCGACGGCGGGCACCACGTACGGCTCGGTGGTGGCCACCTCGGCGCACAGGTCGGCGCCCTTCATCTCCGGCGACTGCTGCACCCGGGTGAGCAGGGCGGCCTCGTCGGCCACCGCCTCGCCGGAGAAGATGCCGCAGCGCATGGCGCCGCGCTCGCGCAGGTGGCGGGTCAGCGCGCGGGTGTCGATGCCGCTGATGCCGACGATGCCCTGGCGGGCCAGCTCCTCGTCCAGCGAGCGGCGGGAGCGCCAGTTGGACGCCACCCGGGCGGGGTCGCGGACGACGTAGCCGGCGACCCAGATCTGCCTGGACTCGTCGTCCTCGTCGTTCCAGCCGGTGTTGCCGATCTGCGGGGCGGTCATCACGACCACCTGGCGGTGGTACGACGGGTCGGTCAGGGTCTCCTGGTAGCCGGACATGCCGGTGTTGAAGACCGCCTCGCCGAAGGTCTCGCCGATCGCGCCGTAGGCCTGGCCGCGGAAGGTCCGGCCGTCCTCCAGGACGAGCACGGCAGGGACCCGGTCCCGCCGTTGGCGCTGCGTGGTGGGGGCAGGTGCGGTCATTGCGCGGCCTCTTCCGTCTTCGTCTTCGTACGTGTTGCGAGCTGGGCGATCGCCTCGACCCAGGCGGTGTGCTCATCGGGGTGGTCGGCCCGGAAGCCGGACTCCAGTTCGGTCTCCGTGGAGGTCCCCCCGGCCGAGGGCTGGGGGAGCGTCCAGGTGACGACGAGCAGTCCGGACGGGACGACCTTGCCCGCGATGGCGGAGTCCGTCCGGGCGCCCTTCAGGTGCTCGGCCGGGATCCAGAAGTCCACGTCGCCGGGGCGCCGCACCAGCAGGCCGTCCTCGCCGAGGGTGAGGTCGGCGCGGCTGCGGGTGCCCAGGCCGTGGGCGACGACCCGGTCGAGCCAGTCCCCGGCGGTGGTGGTGCCGTGGTACCGGCCGCTGGTCTCCAGGATGGTCCGGCCGGCGCCGGCCGGCACGGCGGGCAGCGGCGGGATGCCGGACTGCAGGGTGCGCCGCCAGTTCCAGCCCTGGCGCATCAGCCAGTAGACCAGGCCGATGACGATCACCAGTCCGACGGACCAGCCGATGTAGCCGGGCCAGTTGGTGACCTTCGCCTGCTCCTTGGCGAGCAGGGCGTGGGCCGCCGGACCGAGCGTCCCCGCGGCGGTCCCGGTCATGCCGGGCCGCCCTGCTCGGTCGGCTCACCGGCCAGCACGGTGGCGCGGCCGCGCAGGAAGGTGGCGTGCACCCGTCCGGGCAGGTCCATGCCCTTGTAGGGGGTGTTGCGGCTGCGGGTGGCGAAGCTGTCCGGATTCACGGCACCACGGTACGCGGGATCGAACAGCACCAGGTTGGCGGGCTCACCAGCCGAGATCGGCCGGCCGTGCCCGGTGAGACGGCCGATCCGGGCCGGGCGGTGCGACATCCGGTCGGCGACGCCCTCCCAGTTCAGCAGGCCGGTGTCGACCATGGTCTGCTGGACGACCGACAGCGCGGTCTCCAGGCCGACCATGCCCATCGCGGCCACGGCCCACTCGCAGTCCTTGTCCTCGGCCGGGTGCGGCGCGTGGTCGGTGGCGACGGCGTCGATGGTGCCGTCGGCGAGGGCCTTGCGCAGCGCCTGGACGTCCTCGGCGGTGCGCAGCGGCGGGTTCACCTTGTACACCGGGTCGTAGGAGCGGACGAGTTCGTCGGTGAGCAGCAGGTGGTGCGGGGTGACCTCGGCGGTGACGTCCCAGCCCTTGGCCTTGGCCCAGCGGATGATCTCGACGGAGCCGGCCGTGGAGACGTGGCAGACGTGCAGCCGGGAGCCGACGTGCGCGGCCAGCAGCACGTCGCGGGCGATGATCGACTCCTCGGCGACGGCCGGCCAGCCGCCGAGCCCGAGCTCGCCGGAGACCTGGCCCTCGTTCATCTGGGCGCCCTCGGTCAGCCGCGGTTCCTGGGCGTGCTGGGCGACGACGCCGTCGAAGGCCTTGACGTACTCCAGGGCGCGGCGCATCAGCACCGCGTCGTCCACGCACTTGCCGTCGTCCGAGAAGACCCGGACGTTCGCGGCGGACTCGTGCATCGCGCCGAGTTCGGCGAGCTTCTTGCCCTCCAGGCCGACGGTGACGGCGCCGACCGGCTGGACGTCGCAGTAGCCGGCCTCCTGGCCGAGCCGCCAGACCTGCTCGACCACGCCGGCGGTGTCGGCCACCGGGGTCGTGTTGGCCATCGCGTGCACGGCGGTGAAGCCGCCCATCGCGGCGGCCCGGGTGCCGGTGAGCACGGTCTCGGCGTCCTCGCGGCCGGGCTCCCGCAGGTGGGTGTGCAGGTCGACCAGGCCGGGCAGGACGACCATGCCGGTGGCGTCGATCTCGATGTCCGCCTCGACGGCCAGGCCGGTGCCGACCGCCTGGATGACGCCGTCGGCGAGGTGGAGGTCCTGCGGGGCGCCGCCCAGGACCTTGGCGTTGCGGATCAGGTAGCTGGTCACTGAGCGGTCTCCACGGAGTCGGTGCGGGCGGGCTCGCCGGAGCCGTCGGCGAAGACGGCGCCGCCGAGCAGCAGGTAGAGGACGGCCATCCGGACGGAGACGCCGTTGGCGACCTGCTCGACCACGGTGCAGCGCGGCGAGTCGGCGACCTCGGCGGTGATCTCCATGCCGCGGACCATCGGGCCGGGGTGCATCACGATGGCGTGCTCGGGCAGCTGGGCCATCCGGATGCCGTTCATGCCGTAGCGGCGGCTGTACTCGCGCTCGGTCGGGAAGAACGCGGCGTTCATCCGCTCGCGCTGCACCCGCAGCATCATCAGCGCGTCGGTCTTGGGCAGCACGCTGTCGAGGTCGTAGCTGATCTCGCAGGGCCAGTTCTCGATGCCGATGGGCAGCAGGGTCGGCGGCGCGACGAAGGTGACCTGGGCACCGAGGGTGGTCAGCAGGTGCACGTTGGAGCGGGCGACGCGGCTGTGCAGGACGTCGCCGACGATGGTCACCCGGCGCCCGGCGAGGTCGTTGCCGGCGCCCCGGTTGAGGTGGCGGCGCATGGTGAAGGCGTCGAGCAGCGCCTGGGTGGGGTGCTCGTGGGTGCCGTCACCGGCGTTGATGACGCTGCCGTGCAGCCAGTCGGACTGAGCCAGCCGGGCCGGCGCGCCGGAGGCGTGGTGCCGGATGACGACCGCGTCGGCGCCCATCGCCTGGAGGGTCAGGGCGGTGTCCTTGAGGCTCTCGCCCTTGGAGACCGAGGAGCCCTTGGCGGAGAAGTTGATGACGTCGGCGGAGAGCCGCTTCTCGGCGACCTCGAAGGAGGTCTTGGTGCGGGTGGAGTCCTCGAAGAAGAGGTTGACGACGGTGCGGCCGCGCAGCGTGGGCAGCTTCTTGACGGCCCGCCCGGAGAGCTGGGCCAGCTCCTCGGCGGTGTCCAGGATCAGCAGCGCGTCGTCGCGGCTGAGATCGGCGGCGGAGACGAGGTGGCGCTTCACGCGGCTACTCCGGGAGGTGCGGTTCGGTGGGCTGGAAGGCCAGGGCCTGCGAGCTGCGCGCGGCGTGGTCGCGGTCGCCGACCAGGACGGCGTCCACGCCGTCGGTGTCGGCCAGGCGCACCTGCACGGCCTCGCGCAGCGAGGTGGGGAGGTTCTTGCCCACGTAGTCGGCCCGGATCGGCAGCTCGCGGTGGCCGCGGTCGACCAGGACGGCGAGCTGGACGGCCCGCGGGCGGCCGATGTCGTTCAGCGCGTCGAGCGCGGCGCGGATGGTGCGGCCGGAGAACAGCACGTCGTCGACCAGGATCACCAGCTTGCCGTCGATGCCGCCGGGCGGGATCTCGGTGTGCTCCAGGGCGCGGGCGGGCTTCAGCCGCAGGTCGTCCCGGTACATGGTGATGTCCAGGGTGCCCAGCGGGATGTCGCTGCCGGTGATCTGGGCCAGCCGGCCGTGCAGGCGGCGGGCGAGGTGGACGCCCCTGGTGTGGATGCCGAGCAGCACGACGTCCTCCGCGCCCTTGGCGCGCTCGACGATCTCGTGCGCTATCCGGGTGACGACCCGGGCGATGTCCGAGCCGTCCAGCACCGGGTGCGGCGGCCGCGGCGTCGGTTCGTGGTGTGCGGTCATGCCGAAGCGGACCTCCTTCCCCGCCTCACGGGACGGGCCTTAAAGGATGTCTGGGATCTGCCCCCGCCGAACCGGGCGCGGGCTTCGGGTCATCCTATCAGCGCCGCGGGAGGCAAACGGACGTCCACCGTTCCGCTTCGCCGGGTTCACGCCCCGGATGCGCCCAGGATGCGGGCCATTCGCACGACTGCCCCATTCGGCTTGACGCAACACCTTACTCTACGTAACCTCACAGTGAGTTACGAGACGGGTGTCGAACCCACCGGTAACGACGCCGGCCAAGCCCGTGACCCACCACTGAACGCGAAGCAATCTCGTCCGGGGAGATCAATGTCCAGCGACTACGCGAAGCAGCTCGGAGGCAAGCTCCGAGCGATCCGCACTCAGCAGGGGCTCTCCCTGCACGGTGTCGAGGAGAAGTCCCAGGGGCGCTGGAAGGCGGTCGTCGTCGGCTCGTACGAGCGCGGCGACCGTGCGGTCACCGTGCAGCGGCTGGCCGAGCTGGCCGAGTTCTACGGCGTTCCGGTGCAGGAGCTGCTGCCCGGCGGCACCCCCGGCGGCGCGGCCGAGCCGCCGCCGCGCCTGGTCCTCGACCTGGAGAGACTGACCCAGGTCCCGTCCGAGAAGGCAGGTCCGCTGCAGCGCTACGCGGCGACCATCCAGAGCCAGCGCGGCGACTACAACGGCAAGGTCCTCTCGATCCGCCAGGACGACCTGCGCACGCTGGCCGTGATCTACGACCAGTCGCCGTCGATCCTCACCGAGCAGCTGATCTCCTGGGGCGTGCTCAACCCCGACGCGCGCCGCGCGGTGCGCGAGGAGGACGCGAGCTGACGCTCGCCGCCTCCGCAGGCGATCTGTTGCACGACCCGCTCCACCTCTGCTCCTGATCGCGGCTCCCCATGGGGCCGGGAATACCGATTACCAAGCAGAAACGTCACGGCGCGGTCCCCAGAACGGGGGCCGCGCCGCGGCTTTTCGGGCGCCGCCGGTCAGCAGACCGTACCCAGGCTGTAACCGGGCCGCGCCGCCACGCCGTCCAGCCGCACCGGGCGGGCGGCCGGCGCCCAGTCCGGGCCGCCGGTGGACCAGGCCCAGGCGGCCGGCAGGTACTCGCCGCAGCCGGCGGCCGAGCCCTGCGAGCCGTGCAGCACCGCGACGCCCGGCAGCTCCAGCGCCAGCCCGGCGCAAAGCACCGCGCAGACCAGCTCGAGGTCCTCGTCGTTGATCCGCACCACGCCGTCCTCCCACTGCAGGACCCGGGCCGCGGCGGCCAGCTTCCCGTCCGGGGCGTCGACCCGCAGTCGCAGCTCGTACACCCCGGCGCCGGCGCCGACCAGCATCCGGCGGAAGACCTCGGCCCCGCGCTGGTGGGCGGCGCGCACCCAGCGGCCGTGGTCCTCGTCGTCCTCGCCCGCGCCCCCGTACAGGCCGCCGTCGAGCAGCAGGTCGGCGTGGCGCAGCGTCAGGCCGTTCTCCCGGGCGCGGACCAGGCGGGGCACGAAGTCCCCGGCCAGCTCCTCGCCCTGATAGGCCAGCAGCTGGGTGCGCAGCGGCGGGTTGACGAGGTAGCGCTCGCGCGCGGAGGGCTCCGCCGGGTCCAGCCGGTGCAGCAGGCAGAACTCCTCGAAGTCCTGCGGGTGGAACATCCGGGCCCGCACCGTCTCGAACCGCTCCAGTGCGTCGGCCAGCAGTTCGGCGGTGTCGGCGAGGTAGTGCTCGTAGTCGGGGGCGTCGCACACGCCCCAGGCGCGGGCCCGCTGGAAGTCCGCGGCGTTGGTGAGCACTCCGATGACGAACGCCTGGTCGGCGCCCTCGACCCGCCGCGGGTGGTGCGGCGCCCGCAGCGCGGGCCGCAGGCCGCCGGCGGTGCAGTCGGGGTTACGGCGGGCGCGGCCCTTGCGGCTGGTCATCGAGGCTCCTGGCGTCGGCGGGCGACCGTCGGCGGTGACGGTCAGCGGCGGGGCTCGCCGCTGACCGTGTTACTCCCCAGTTCCGGGCGCCACACACGTACGGCGTGTCACAGGAATGTAACCACCGGTAATGCCGGCGGTCGGACCGCCGTGTCCCGCCGGACACCTCAGGCGGAGCGCGGCACCCTCGCCAGCTGCCGGGACTGGGCGACGAGCCGACCGGCCTCGTCCCAGACCTCGGCGTCCTCCTCGAAGTAGCCGCCGGCCAGGTTGCGGGTGGCGTGGGTGACGCGCAGCCAGCCGGGCGCCGGCTTGGCCCGCAGGTGGACGGTCAGTTCGACGGTCGGCGCCCAGCCGGGCAGGCCGAGGTCGAAGGTGACCGGCGGCAGCGCGTCGGCGACCAGCAGGAGCAGCAGCGGGTCGGGCTGCCGGCCGTCGCGCAGCCGGAACCAGCCCTGGATCCGGCCGTTGCCGGAGGGCTGCCCGAGCGCCCAGCCGACGGTCGCCGGGTCGAGCCGCAGGTCGAAGCGCTCCAGCAGGGCGGCCTGCTCGATCAGCTGCGGCGGCGCGTGTTCGACGCCGATGCACTGGTCCGGCGGCGGCAGCTGGGGCGGCACGGCGGTGGTGCGCACCTCGCCCTCGACGGCGGCGAGATCACCGTGGCTGGCCACCACCCGCAGCCGCTCGACGCCGTCCTGGCTGAGCGAGGCGGTGCCGGTGGACAGGCCGCGGCCGGTGCGCAGCACCTCGGTGCGGACGGTGGCCGGGCCGGGGGTGGCGGCGGACAGGTAGTAACCGCTGATCGAGACCGGGTCGGGGTGCTCGTCGTGCTCCAGCGACAGCGCGTGTCCGGCCACGGCGAGCAGCAGCCCTCCGTTGATCCCGCCGCCGATCTGCCAGCCGGCCCCGAGCTCGGCCTGGTAGCGGCCGGGCTCCTCCGGGTGTCCGGTGAGGGCGATGCCCTCGTCGAACTCGCTGCGGATCACGGTGGTCATGGATCGGCCTGCCCTTCAAGTTACTGGCGAGTAGGGCACCACATTACGCCTGCCGGGTGAAACGCGGAACGGCCGCCGCGCCCGGGGTCGGGTGCGGCGGCCGTTCGCGGGGCGCGACCGGTTACCGGCGGATGCTCGGCTTCAGCTCCAGGAAGCGGGCGAGCAGGCCGTTCACGAAGGCCGGCGAGTCGTCCGTGGAGAACTCCTTGGCGATCTCGACGGACTCGTCCAGGACGACCGCGTCCGGGACGCCGTCCTCCCAGATCAGCTCGTACGCGCCGAGGCGCAGGACGTTGCGGTCCACGATCGGCATCCGGTCGAGGGTCCAGCCGACCGCGTACTGCTCGATCAGCTCGTCGATGCGACGGGCGTGCTGGACGTATCCCTCGATCAGCTCCATGGTGTACTCGCCGACCTGCGGGGTGCCCTCGTCGGGCTTGGGCTCGCGGGCGCGGGCCACCCAGTCGGCGAGGACCTGCTGCGGGTCGACCCCGCGGTGGTCGGCCTCGAAGAGGATCTGGAAGGCCCGGGTACGGGCCTTACTGCGTGCGGCCGACACGGACTTACTTCACCCGGCCGAGGTAGCTGCCGTCGCGGGTGTCGACCTTGACCTTCTCACCGGTGGTGATGAAGAGCGGCACCTGGATCTCGGCGCCGGTCTCCAGGGTGGCCGGCTTGGTGCCGCCGGTGGAGCGGTCGCCCTGGACGCCCGGCTCGGTCTCGGCGATCTCCAGCTCGACGGCCGCCGGGAGCTCGATGTACAGCACCGCGCCCTCGTTGGTGGCGACCAGGGCCTCGAAGCCCTCGAGCAGGTACTTGGCGGCGTCGCCCACGACGGCCGGCTCGACGGTCAGCTGGTCGTAGGTGTCCATGTCCATGAACACGAAGTTCTCGCCGTCCTTGTACGAGAACTGCATGCCGCGCTTGTCGACGTTGGCGGTCTCGACCTTGGTGCCGGCGTTGAAGGTCTTGTCGACGACCTTGCCCGTCAGGACCTCCTTGAGCTTGGTCCGAACGAAGGCCGGGCCCTTACCGGGCTTGACGTGCTGGAACTCGACGACGGACCAGAGCTTGCCGCCCTCCAGCTTGAGGACCATGCCGTTCTTGAGATCGTTCGTGGAAGCCACGGGCGCACTTACTCCTGGATATAGCTGTCAAGGAACCAAGGGGTTGCGTCCTGCCGCCGACCGCCCCGGGGGGCCGCCGTCACAGGGCGAGGAGCTCCTTGGTGGTGATGGTGAGCAGCTCGGGCCCGCCCTCCTCGAAGGGACGCACGACGAGCGTGTCCTCGATCCGGACCCCGCCCTTGCCCGGGAGGTGCACCCCAGGGCCGACGGTGACCGGCACGCGACTGTCCAGTTTACCCATGTCCGAGGGACCGAGGCGCGGCGCCTCCCGGATCTCCAGCCCGATGCCGTGGCCCACCGGGTGCGGAGAGGCCTCGGTGTGGCCCGCCGCCTCCAGGAGCTGCCGGGCGGCCCGGTCGGGCACGCACTGCTCCACGCCCGGGCCGAGGGCCTCCCGGGCGGCGCGCTGGGCCCGGAAGACCAACCGGTGCAGCTCCACCTGCCAGGGAGCGGGGGCGGCGCCGATCACGAAGGTCCGGGCGGTCGAGACGCCGTAGCCGCGGTACTGGGCGCCCATCACCACGGTGAGGAAGTCCCCCTCCTCCACCCGGCGGTCGGTCGGCTGGTGGGCGGGCTGGCCGGAGTGGCTGCCGGTGCCCACCGAGACCGGGAACGCGGCCCGGTCGGCGCCGTGGTCGATCATCCGGCGCTCCAGCTCCATCGCCAGGTGCCGCTCGGTGCGACCGACCAGGATCGACTCCAGCAGTTCGCCGAGCGCCTGGTCGGCGATCTCGGCGGCGATCCGCAGGTCGGCGATCTCGCGCTCGTCCTTGACCACCCGCAGCCGCTCGACGACCCGGTCGAGGTCCGCCAGCCGGGCCCCCTCCACCAGGCTCCCCACCGCCCGGTGGCGGGTGACGGTCAGGTCGTGCTCCTCCACCGCCAGGGCCCGCACCCCCAGCCGGGCGGCGGCGGCCGCGGCGGCCAGCGCGGTGTCCGACCCGGCCGACACCGGCACCTGGACGACGTCGGCGGCGATCAGGTGCTCCCCGGAGTCGTCCGGCGGCAGGTCGTCCGGCAGGGCCAGCAGGGCCCGGTCCGGGGTGAGCAGCAGCGTGGCCCCGCAGGGCGCGCAGCCCGTCAGGTACCGGACGTTCGCCGCCCGGGTGACCAGCGCCGCGTCGGCCCCGGCCGCACTGCAGTGCTCCCGCACCCGCTCCCGCCGCCCCGCGTACGCATCCGCCATGCGTCGAGCCTACGAACCCCGGGCCCGAACCGCCCGCCGAGCGCCCCCGCGGGTGCGGGAATGGGTGGGGCGGTGGCCGTGTTGTGTCCACTGAAAACGACATCCGTTTCAGCGAAGGCCCGGCCCGGCGTCCCGGTCCGGCGCCGCAGACGAAGGAGGACCCGATGGCCCGCAGCGAACTGCGCCCCGTGATCAGGCTCCGCTCCACCGCCGGCACCGGCTACACCTACGTGACCCGCAAGAGCCGGCGGAACGACCCGGACCGGATGGTCCTGCGCAAGTACGACCCGGCCGCCGGGCGGCACGTCGACTTCCGCGAGGAGCGCTGAGCACACCCCCCTCGAACCCCCCTCCCACCAGACAGGAGCTTCCCAATGAAGTCCGGAATCCACCCGAGCTACCGTCCGGTCGTCTTCCGCGACAAGGTCGGCGGGCTCGCCTTCCTCACCCGCTCCACGGCCACCGGCGCGAGCACGGTGGAGTGGGAGGACGGCACCACCTACCCGGTGGTCGACGTGGAGACCTCCTCGGCGAGCCACCCCTTCTACACCGGCCAGTCCCGGGTGCTCGACACCGCGGGCCGGGTCGAGCAGTTCCGCCGCCGCTACGGCGACCGGCACTGACCGGGCGACCGCGACGGCGACGGCCCCTCCCCCGACCCGGGGAGGGGCCGTCGCGGCACGGCGCCCTCAGCGCGGCGGCGGGACGGACACCACCATGGTCAGCCGCAGCAGCCGCCCGCCCGCGTTGCGGTAGACGTGGGCGTAGGAGGCGTCGAAGGAGACGGTGCTGCCGGCCGGCACCGGATGCTCCGTCCCGTCGTGCACCAGGGTCAGCTCACCCTCGTCGACCCGGATGATCTCCACCGTCCCGGCCGGGTGCGGCTCCGCGGCGTACTCCTCGCCCGGCTTCATCCGCCACTCCCACAGCTCGAGCGGCCCGGGCGCCTCGATGCCGTGCAGCAGGGTGCCGGTCCCGCCGCTCGCGCCGGTCCAGAGCGGGACGGCCTGGTCACCGGGGACGATCCGCACGTCCGGGCCCTCCTCGTAGTCGAGCAGGGTGGCGATCGAGACGCCCAGGGCGTCGCCGAGCCTCACCACGGTGGCCACGCTGGGGTTGGTGCGCCCCTGTTCGATCTGGACGACCATGCCGCGGCTCACCCCCGAGCGGGCGGCGAGGGCGTCCAGCGTGTGGCCGCGTTCGGTGCGCAGCCGCTTGAGGTTGCGGGCGAGGGCCTGGGCGACGAGGTCGGGGTCCGGCACGCTTGACAGTCCTCCGGTGTCCACATCCCGAAAAGTTCAGGATATTGCTCTGCGAAGTTCAGTTCAGTGAACTACGCTGCCGGTCCGGCAACGAGTCCATCCGACTGTACTTCGGAGTGCATTGTGCTGTCCTCCTCTCCCGGGCGCCTCCGGTGACCGTCCTGCTCGCCCTGTCCGCCAGCCTGCTCTGCGGCCTGGGCGACTTCGGCGGCGGCGTCCTCACCCGGCGGCTCCCCGCACTGGCCGTCGTGGTCGCCTCCCAGACCGCGGCGACGGTCGCCCTGCTCCTCGCGCTGCCGGCCACCGGCGGCTGGGCCGACCTCTCCCCCGCCCTCTGGTACGCCGTGGCCGCCGGCGCGATCGGCCCGTTCGCGATGCTCGCCTTCTACCGGGCGCTCGCGCTCGGCCCGATGGGGGTGGTCTCCCCGCTGGCCACCGTCGGCGTCGCCGTGCCGGTCGGCGTCGGACTGGCGCTCGGCGAACGGCCGGGGCCGGTCCAGCTGGCCGGGATCGTGGTCGCACTGGCCGGCGTGGTGCTGGCCGGCGGCCCCGAGCGCGGCGGACCGTCCGCCGCCCGCACCGCCCTGGTGCTGACCCTGGCCGCCGCGTTCGGCTTCGGCGCCAACATGGCCCTGCTCTCCCAGGCCTCGGCCGGCGGCGGCCTGCTGCTCGCGCTGTGCGCCCAACGCCTCGTCAACATCGCCGTCGGCGGCGCCGCGCTGGTGGTGAGCCTGCGCGGCACCGACACCTCCGCGCTGCTGCCGGAGCTGCGCTCCCGGCTGCCCCTGCTCACCGGGGTCGGGCTGGCCGACGTCGCCGCGAACGCGGCGTACGCGGCGGCCTCGCACGGCGGTTCGGCAGCGGTGGCCGCGGTGCTCGCCTCGCTGTACCCGGTGGTCACCGCGCTGCTGGCGCGCGGGGTGCTGAAGGAGCGGCTGCGCCCGGTGCAGGTGGTGGGCGCCGGCCTCGCCGTGGCGGGCACCCTCCTGCTCGCGTCCCCCTGAGCCGGGCCGCGGCCCACGACCGCGGCCCACGACCGCGGCCCAGGACCTCGGCCCGCGACGGCTCCGCGGCGGCGGCTCAGGAACGTTCGGGCGTCCAGCGCTTCTCGACGCCCGCCAGCTTCCAGTAGGCGATCGCCGCGGCCCACACCACCACGAACAGCCCGGCGATCGCGTACCCGACGTTGTCCAGCGAGATGTCCGCGATGAAGCCGGTGACCGGGTCGGTCAGGTCGAGCTTCTCGTGCAGCACCCCGACCAGCTCGATGGTGCCGATGATGAACGCCACGGCGATCGACAGTCCGGTGATGGTCAGGTTGTAGTACACCTTGCGCACCGGGTTGGAGAACGCCCACTGGTACGCGAAGTTCATGAACGTCCCGTCCAGGGTGTCGAACAGGCTCATCCCGGCCGCGAACAGCAGCGGCAGGCAGACGATCGCGTACCAGGGCAGCCCGGCCGCCGCGCCCGAGCCGGCCATCACCATCAGGGTCACCTCGGTGGCGGTGTCGAAGCCCAGCCCCAGCACCATGCCCACCGGGAACATCTGCCCCGGCCGGGTGATGGAGCGGGTCGCGCGGTTCAGCACCCGGGCCATGAAGCCGCGCGAGTTGAGGTGCTCCTCGAGTTCCGCCTCGTCGTACCGGCCGGCCCGCATCGAGCGGAACACCTTGAGGATGCCGACCAGCGCCGCCAGGTTGAGCGCGCCGATCAGGTAGAGGAAGGCGCCGGAGGCCGTCGTGCCGACCAGCCCGAGCCACTTGTGGGTGGCCGACTCGTCGTCCATCAGCGTGTTCGCCAGCTGGGCGCCGCCGGCCACCAGGGCGGCCATGAGGACCACCATCGAGGAGTGGCCGAGCGCGAACCAGAACCCGACCGAGACCGGCCGCTTGCCGTCCGCCATCAGCTTGCGGGTGGTGTTGTCGATCACCGCGATGTGGTCGGCGTCGAAGGCGTGCCGCATGCCGAGGGTGTACGCGGTGATGCCCAGGCCCACCCCGAAGACCTGGGTGCCGACCGCGTACTCGTGGGGCGCGACCAGGAAGACCAGCGTCCCGAAGGCCACCACGTGCATGGCCAGGATCACCGCCATCAACCCGGCCGTGCGGACGGTGTCCTCGCGCTTCCATCTGAACGTGGGCAGGACGGAGGGGGCCGCCTCGGTCGGGACGGCGGTTTCGGGCAGGGTCATCGTCGGATCACGCTCCAGCACCTCGTGGAATGACTTCGTGAGATGCCGTGGCCGGTCTCCTGGCTTACGGGGCTTCCGGACCCGCCTTCCCAGGCGCACGAGGCGCCCAGTGGCACATGGGTACGGACGACTGTCCCCCGATCACAGTGGCGAGGGCCGCTCCGGACTGGGACCCCTGAGGGTCCGTCACCGGTCTTCCCGAGCACCACGGCGGGCTACACCGTAGGGCTCGTGCTTCACCCTCGCAAGGTTGCGCACCTGTGCAGGTGTGCAGGATCACAGGTCACCGCCTGCGAGAATGTGGGCATGCATCTCGTACCGGCCGACCGCGCGGGCCACCGCACCATCGACGGGCACCGGGTCTGCGAGGCCATCGCCGCGATCGGCGACACCGCGCACGTCCGGTCCTGGGCCGAGCGGTTCTCCCTGCTCGCCGACCCGGGACGGCTCGCCCTGCTGCTCGCCCTGCACCGGGCCGGCCCGCTCGCCGTCAGCGACCTCGCGGTCGCCACCGGCATGCGCGACCCCGCCGTCTCCCAGGCCCTGCGGCTGCTCCGCACGGCCGGCGTGGTCACCGGGGACAAGGACGGACGTGTGGTGCGCTACCGGCTCGTCGACGAAGGCATGCGCCCCCTCCTCGACGAGTGCGCCGCCGCCGAGCACCACGAGCCGACCGCCGCCGCGGGCTGACCGGCCGGATCGGCCCGCCCGCGCGGCGCCTGACACGGTGTTCGCCGGCGCACGCGGATCCCTTTGCCGGACTCCCCCGGCCGGTCGACCCGGCCCACGGACTGGGCGCGACGCGGACCGGCCGCTCAGGCCACCTGGCAGGTCGGGCACCAGAAGAGGTTGCGGGCGGCGTGCTCCTCGGTCCGCACCTCCGTGCCGCACACCAGGCAGGGCATCGCGGCGCGGCGGTAGACGTAGACCTCGCCGCCGTGGTCGTCCACCCGCGGCGGTCGGCCCATGGCCTCGGGGGTGTGTTCGGGCCGGACGGTGTCGATGCGCCCGGCGGCGACGCCCTCGCGCATCAGGGCGACCAGGTCGGCCCAGATCGCGTCCCACTCGCCGCGGGTGAGGTCGCGGCCCGCCCGGTGCGGGTTGACGCGGTGGCGGAACAGCACCTCGGCGCGGTAGACGTTGCCCACCCCGGCCAGCACCTTCTGGTCCATCAGCAGCGCGGCGACGGTCGTACGGCTGCCCGATATCCGGCGCCAGGCGGCCTCCGGGTCGGCGTCGGCGCGCAGCGGGTCCGGACCGAGCCGGGCGGCCACGGCGGCCTTCTCGGCGCCGGTGACCAGCTTGCAGGTGTTGGGGCCGCGCAGGTCGGCGTAGCCGTCGTCGTTGGCCAGCCGCAGCCGGACCAGGCCGACCGGATCGGGCGCCGGGCCGGTGCCGAAGGTGAAGCCGCCGTAGAGGCCGAGGTGGACGTGCACCCAGGCACCCTCCTCGAAGCCGAGGAAGAGGTGCTTGCCGGTGGCCTCCGCGCCGGTGAGCAGCTGCCCGTCGAGCACCTTGGCCTCGTCGGCGAACCGGCCCTGCGGGCTGGAGACCCGCACGGGACGGCCACCGAAGGCCGTACGGCTCTGGACGGCGAGGCGGTGGATGATGTGGCCCTCCGGCACGGGCGTCAGCTCCCCCTGGTGTAGGACGTCAGGACGGGGTCCATCATCGCAGCCGCCACCGACAGGCCGGGCGGGCGCCGCTGGTCAGCGGACCGGCATGCCCATCAGCCGGGCCAGGATGACCCGGTCCAGCTCGGCGGCCGTACCGGCGACGTCCAGGTAGGAGTTGTCGATGATCGGCAGCCCGGAGTTGTACCAGCCGGCCATCCGCCCGTGGATGCGCGCCACCTCCTCGTCACCGAGCCGCCGGTTGCCGCTGCGGCGGGCGTTGCGGCGCAGCACCGAATCCAGGCTGGGCAGCAGGACGACCGGGATCATGCCGGGGCCGATGTGCCGCTTCCAGCCGCCGAGGCCGATCGCCGGGCGGTCCGGGAAGACGGCGTCGTCGATGATGCAGGAGATCCCGTTGGCCAGGTAGTTGCGGCAGGCGAAGCCGCAGGTGCGGCGGGCCAGCCGGTACTGGGCCTCGGAGGCGTTGTTCCAGCCGGACTGCGGGTTGGCGAAGCCGGACTGCACCCACTCGCGCACGTCGTCCAGGCTGATGTGCGCGGTCGGGGTGGCGCGGTGCTCGGCCCAGTACCGGGCGACGGTGGTCTTGCCCGCCCCGGCGGGGCCGATCAGCAGGACGGCGATCGGCCCGGCGGGCGCGTGCCGCTGCGGGGAGTGGGTCGGGAGCTGGACGGGCGTGCCGGCGGGCAGCACGAAGTGCCCGGTGCCGCCGGCCGGAACCGGCGCGCTCGGCGCGGGCGCGGGGCCAGGGCCGGGAGCGGCGGCCGGGACGGGCGCAGGCGCGACCGGAGCCGGTGCAGCGGGCGTGACCGGAGCCGGCGCAGGAGCCGGTGCAGCGGGCGCGACCGGAGCCGGGGCAGGAGCCGGCCCGGGCCCGGCCGACGGCCGGACCGTCGGAGGCGGCGGAGGAGGCGGCGGGACGGGCGCCCCCGACGGGGACACCCTCGTACCGCCCCCCGGTGGCACCGGCGGAGCGGCGGGACGCGGCGGGACCTGCCCACCTCCGGCGTACTGCGTCACGGCACCTCCCGACACCCTTTCAGCGGGGACACTACACGGCGGCCCGGCGGCGGGCACAGTCCGCCACCGGGCCGCCGGCCCGTCCCGCTCACCGCGCGGCGAGCTGCTCCGCCAAGGCGCGCAGCGCCAGCTCGTACGAGCCGATCCCGAACCCGGCGATGGTGCCGGAGGCGACCGCGGCGATCACGGAGTTGTGCCGGAAGGACTCCCGGGCGTACGGGTTGGAGATGTGCACCTCGATCAGCGGCGCGGTGCGCTGCGCGGCGGCGTCCCGCATCGCGTACGAGTAGTGGGTGAACGCGCCCGGATTGATCACCACGGGCACCTTCCCGTCGGCCGCCTCGTGCAGCCACTCCACCATCTGCTGCTCGGAGTTGGTCTCGTGCACCTCGACCTCGAAGCCGAACTCCTCGCCCAGCGCGGTGCAGCGCTCGACCAGCCCGGCGTACGAGGTGGCGCCGTAGACGTCCGGCTCCCGGCTGCCCAGCCGGCCCAGGTTGGGCCCGTTGAGCACCATCACCCTGGTCACGCCGAGACCTCCGCGTACGCGGCGACCAGCAGGGACGGGTCCGGGCCCTCCAGCACGGAGGTCTTGCCGAGGCCGTCCAGGACGATGAAGCGGATCAGGTCGCCGCGCGACTTCTTGTCGATCTTCATCGCGTCCAGCAGCTTCGGCCAGGCGTCCGCCCGGTAGCTCAGCGGCAGGCCGACCGAGGCCAGGACGGTGCGGTGCCGGTCGGCCGTCTCGTCGTCCAACCGCCCGGCCAGACGGCCGAGTTCGGCGGCGAAGACCATGCCGATGGAGATCGCCGCGCCGTGCCGCCACTTGTAGCGCTCGTTGCGCTCGATGGCGTGGCCGAGGGTGTGGCCGTAGTTGAGGATCTCCCGCCGACCGGCTTCCTTGAGGTCCCCGGAGACGACGTCGGCCTTGACCTGGATCGCCCGGCGGATCAGCTCGACGGTGTGCGGGCCGGCCGGAGTCCTGGCGCCCTCCGGGTCGGCCTCGATCAGGTCGAGGATGACCGGGTCGGCGATGAAGCCGCACTTGATGACCTCGGCGAGGCCGGAGACGTAGTCGTGCCTGGGCACGGTCTCCAGGGTGCCGAGGTCGGCCAGCACGCCCACCGGCGGGTGGAAGGCGCCGACCATGTTCTTGCCCTCGGCGATGTTGATGCCGGTCTTGCCGCCGACGGCCGCGTCGACCATGCCCAGCAGCGTGGTGGGCATCGAGATCCAGCGCACCCCGCGCAGCCAGGTCGCCGCGACGAACCCGGCCAGGTCGGTGGTGGCTCCGCCGCCGAGGCCGACGACGACGTCGCTGCGGGTGAAGCCGGTCTGCCCGAGCACCGACCAGCAGTACGCGGCCACCTCGGCGCTCTTCGCCTCCTCGGCGTTCGGCACCTGGAGCGCGATCGCCTCGTACCCCTCGCCGAGCAGGTCCTCGCGGATCGCGTCGGCGGTGGCGGACAGCGCCTCCGGGTGGATGATCGCGACCCGCTTGGCACGGGTGCCGATCAGCGGCGCCAGCTCACCGAGCAGCTGGTGCCCGATCAGCACGTCGTACGGGTCGTGGCCGGCGCTCCCGCCGACGTGGATCCTGACGGTGTTGTCAGTCATGGGGGGTCTTCAGCTCCAGTGCTTCCAGTACGGCGTCCGCGACCTGCGCGGGAGTGCGGCCGGCGGTGTCGACCACGGCGGTGGCCACCTCGAGGTAGAGGGGGCGGCGGGCCTCCATCAGCTCGCGCCAGCGGGCCCGCGGGTTGACCGCCAGCAGCGGGCGCGGGGCGTCCAGGCCGACCCGCTTGACCGCGTCTGCCAGCGGCACCTCCAGGAAGACCACCGGCAGCTCGCGCAGCAGCTCCCGGGTGGTCCCGGCCATCACCGCGCCGCCGCCGAGCGCCAGCACCCCGCCGTGCCCGGTGGCGGCGGCCCGTACGGCCGCCACCTCCAGCTCGCGGAAGTGCGGCTCGCCCTCGTCGATGAAGATCTCCGGGATGGGCTTGCCGGCCAGCGCCTCGATGTCGGCGTCGGTGTCCCGGAAGCCGACGCCCAGACGCTCGGCCAGGGCCCGCCCGACCGTGGACTTGCCACTGCCGGGCGGCCCGACCAGGACCACGACGGGGGCGGTCATCGGACGATCAGGTGCTCGAGGTAGTTCTGCACGTTGCGACGGGTCTCCGACACGTGGTCGCCGCCGAACTTCTCGTTCACCGCGTCGGCCAGCACCAGCGCGACCATCGCCTCGGCGACGATGCCGGCCGCCGGCACCGCGCAGACGTCCGAGCGCTGGTGGTGCGCCTTGGCCGGCTCACCGGTGCGCACGTCCAGGGTCTGCAGCGCCCGCGGCACGGTGGCGATCGGCTTCATCGCGGCGCGCACCCGCAGCACCTCGCCGGTGGACAGGCCGCCCTCGGTGCCGCCGGAGCGGCCGGAGGTGCGCTTGACGCCCTCGGGGGTGGGGACGATCTCGTCGTGCGCCTTCGAGCCCGGCACCCGGGCCAGCTCGAAGCCGTCGCCGACCTCGACGCCCTTGATCGCCTGGATGCCCATCAGCGCGGCGGCCAGCCGCGCGTCCAGGCGGCGGTCCCAGTGCACGTGCGAGCCGAGGCCCACCGGCACGCCGTACGCGAGGACCTCGACCACGCCGCCGAGGGTGTCGCCGTCCTTGTGGGCCTGGTCGATCTCGGCGACCATCGCCTTCGAGGCGTCCGCGTCCAGGCAGCGCACCGGGTCGGCGTCCAGCCGGGCCTCGTCCGAGGGCAGCGGCAGCACGCCGGCCGGCGCCTTGGCGGCGGCCAGCTCGACCACGTGGCTGACGATCTCGATCCCGCAGGTCTCCTTCAGGTACGCGCGGGCGACGGCGCCCAGCGCGACCCGGGCGGCCGTCTCCCGGGCGCTGGCGCGCTCCAGGATCGGCCGGGCCTCGTCGATCGAGTACTTCTGCATCCCGGCCAGGTCGGCGTGGCCGGGCCGGGGGCGGGTCAGCGCCTCGTTGCGGGCCAGTCCGGCGAGCACCTCCGGGTCGACCGGGTCGGCCGACATGACCTGCTCCCACTTCGGCCACTCGGTGTTGCCGACCATGATCGCCACCGGGCTGCCCATGGTCAGGCCGTGCCGGACGCCGCCGAGGAAGGTCACCTCGTCCTGCTCGAACTTCATCCGCGCCCCGCGGCCGTAACCGAGCCGGCGGCGCGCCAGCGCGTCGGCCACCACGGCGGTGGTGACCGGTACACCGGCGGGCAGGCCTTCCAGCGTCGCGACGAGTGCGGGGCCGTGCGACTCCCCCGCCGTCAGCCAGCGCAACGTACCCAACGGAGCTCCTTCATCAGCGGACCGGTCCACGGCACCGCCGCGGCCCGCCCCGGACGTGCCTTGTGCCTGAATCCTTTCATGCCCCAGCGGCACCCGGGGTCACAGTCCGCGTGACGGACAGCAACCGGTCACCATCCGGCCGTGGAGTGACCGCAAGCTGCTGCCCGGGGCACGCTAGCGCTCGGCGAGCGCCTTCTCGCCCGCCTCGCGCATCGCCGCCAGCGGCCCGGGCGTGCGCCCGGTGAAGGCCTCGCTCTGCAGCACGGCCTGGTGCACCAGCAGGTCCAGGCCGCCCAGGACGGTCGCCCCGCGCTCGGCGCAGGCGGCGGCCAGCGGCGTCGGCCACGGGTGGTACAGCACGTCGAACAGCGCGCCGGGGGCCGCCGTCAGCGAGTCGGCGAACGCGTCGGTCGCCCCGACCGGCGTGGTCGAGACGGTCAGCGGCCGCTCCAGCGCCTCGGCGCCGCGCTCCCAGTCGGCGGTCCGCACGGCGACGCCGAGCCGCTCGCCGAGCTCGGCCATCTCCCGGGCCCGCTCGGCGCTGCGCACGTAGACCGTCACCTCGCCGGTGCAGATCCGGGCGAGCGCCGCCAGCGCCGAGGAGGCGGTGGCTCCGGCGCCCAGCACGGCGGCGGCCGGCACCTCGGTGATGCCGCGCTCGCGCAGCGCGGCGACCAGACCGGGGACGTCGGTGTTGTCCCCGGTCCGCCGGCCGTCGGGGGTGAACACGACGGTGTTGACCGCGTCCACCGAGCGGGCCGTGGCGCTGATCTCGTCCAGCAGCGGGATGACCGCCCGCTTGAGCGGCATGGTCAGCGACAGCCCGGCCCACTCGGCCTCGTCCAGCCCGGCGACGAAGCCCGGCAGGGCCGCCTCGTCGACCTCGAAGCGGTCGTAGCGCCAGCCCTCCAGCCCGAGCGCGGCGAACGCGGCCCGGTGCAGGTCCGGCGAGAGCGAGTGGGCGATCGGCGAGCCGAGGACGGCCGCCCGGTGCTTGCTGGTCAACGCTGCCCCTCCATGGGCCGGTTACCGGTGCGGACTACTTGCTGGTGCAGTGGCCGCGGGCCTCGTCGAAGCCCTGGCCGGCCGCCTGGCAGTACTCCTTGACGTTGGCGTAGTGCTCCTTGCTCGTCTCGGCGAAGCGGGTCTCGGTCGGGGACATCGCGATGAAGTACAGCCACTTGCCGTCCGCCGGGTGCAGCACCGCGTTGATCGCATCGTCGCCCGGGTTGGAGATCGGCGTGGGCGGCAGGCCCGGGTTGAGGTAGGTGTTGTACTTGTTGGACGCGTCGTCCATGTCCTTCTTGGTGAGGTCCTTGCGGCCCAGCGAGTACTGCAGCGTGGTGTCCATGCCCAGGCGGTGGTGGGTCTCGGGCTCGTTGGCCAGGCGGTTCTGGATGGTCTTGGCCATCTTGGCGAAGTCCGCGGTGTTGTTGCCCTCGCGCTGCAGGATGCTCGCCTCGGTGATCACCTCGTAGGCGTTCTTCAGGCCGACCGAGGCGGCCTGCCCGTCCAGCGCGGCGTACTTCTCGGTGGCGTTCTTCACCATCTGCTTGAGCAGGTCCTCGGGCTTCATGCCGTCGGCGATGTTGTAGCGGGTCGGCCAGAGGAAGCCCTCGACGTTGCCCTGGGCGTAGCCGGGCAGGCCGAGGTCGTTGATCTGCGCCTTGGCGACGTTCGCCGTGGTGCCCTTCTGGAGCTTCAGCTTGGCGTCGATCATCGCGTAGATCTCGGAGGAGTTCTTGCCCTCCGGGACCACCAGGGCCGCGCCGCCCGCCTGGTCCAGCAGTTCCTTCAGCGCGGCGGCCGCCGACATCTCCTTCTTCATGCCGTAGTAGCCGTACTGGATGGTGCCGCACTTGGGCTCGGCGTTGCAGGCCTTGGTGAACGCGTCGACGCTCTTGACCACACCGGCGTTCTTCAGCACGAGGCCGATCTGCCCGCCGCCCGCGCCCTGCTTGACCTCGACCTGGACGGAGCCGGAGCCCTCACCGGTGAAGTCCGGCGGCGGCCCGAAGTGGTCCTGGTAGAAGCCGTAGCCCCACCAGCCGGCGCCGCCCATGGCGCCGAGCAGCACCAGCGCGACCAGCAGGCAGGCGCCGCCGTTGCGGCGGCCGGCCTTCTTGCCCTTCTCCTTGCGCTTCTTCTGGGCCTCGCGGGAGTCGTCCTGCGCGCCGAGGAAGCCGGACTCCGGGGCCTCGGCGTGCTCGTCGAGGTAGCCGTCGTCCTCGCGGTGGCCGTCCTCGCGGTCCTCCCACTCCTCGACGGCGGGCTCCTGCGCCGCGCCGACCGGGTCGGCGCCCGCCTCCAGCGCGGCGGCCTCGGCCTCCCAGTCGATCCCGTCCGGGCCGGGGCCGGCGGCGGGCGCGGCCTGGGCGGCGCCCTGCTGCTGCGGGGCCTGCTGCTGGGCGGGCGGCTGCTGGTACTGCTGTTGGTACTGCTGCTGGAACTGCTGCGGCACGCCCTGCTGCATGGCCTGGTGCTGGGTACCGGGCTGCTGCATGCCGGGCTGCATCGGCATCTGCTGCTGGGGATAGCCCTGCTGGGGCATCTGCTGCTGGGGGTAGCCCTGCTGGGGCGGCATCTGCTGCTGCGGGTACGGGTACCCCTGCTGCGGCATCGGCTGCTGGGCGTAGCCCTGCTCGGGCATCTGCTGGGGGTACCCCTGCGCCGCCGTCATCTGCTGGGGGTGGCCCGGCATCTGCTGCTGGTACCCCTGCTGCACGTCCTCGTACGGCTGCTGGACCTGCTGGCCCTGCTGCGGGTACTGCTGCCACTGGCCGTCCTGCTGGCCGGGGACCGGCTGCTGGCCGCCGTACCCGGGATCACCGGGGTGCCACGGCTCGCCCTGGGGGCCGTAGCCCCGACCCAGATCGGTCATTGATCCCCTTAACCGACGGTGACGACCGGAGGATCGGACCGGCCGTCCGGGACGAGGCCGTCCCGGCTGATTCTCGAACCGGCGTGCTAGCGCAGCGCCTGGGAGGAGACGTTACCGTACCGCAGCCTGGCACCCGCCCGGACGGACATACCGTCAGTGATCGACCCCATCCGGGGCCGGGGACCCGGTCACGGCGTCGCCGGCGGCGTGGCGGCCGCCGAGCCGCTGGGCGAGGTGCTCGGCTTCGCGGCCCGGGCGGCGTTGAACTCCGCCACGTTGCGCTGGTGCACCTCGTAGCTGTCGGTGAAGCGGGTGTCCCCGGGCTTCACGGTCACGAAGTACAGCCAGTCCCCCGGCGTCGGGTCCAGCGCCGCCATGATCGCCTGCCGGCCCGGGTTGGAGATCGGCGACGGCGGCAGCCCCGGGTGCAGGTAGGTGTTGTACGGGGAGTTCAGCTTGGTGTCGGTGACCGTGGTGTTGAGCGTCGAGCGGCCGAGCGCGTAGTTGATCGTGGAGTCCAGCTGGAGCGGCATGCCCTTGGCCAGCCGGTTGTAGATGACCCGGGCCACCTTGCCCATGTCCTCGGTGTTGTCGGCCTCGCCCTGCACCATGCTCGCGACGGTGACCAGCCCGTACAGGCTCTGCCCGAGCGTCTGCGCCACCACCGTGGCGTCGTCCCGGCTGTACTCCTTGCCGGCCCGCTCGACCATCTGCTTCAGCAGCTCCAGCGGGGTGGTCGCGTCGGTGACGCTGTACGTCGCCGGGAACAGGTAGCCCTCCGGGCTGCCGTTGGCGAAGTCCGGCAGGCCCAGTTCGGCGGCCTGCTCCTGGGCGGTCCGCCGGGTGGTGCCGTCGGGGAGGTTGAGCTTCTTGTCGATCGCCGAGTAGATCTGGTAGCCGCGCCAACCCTCGGGAATGGTGAGGCCGTTGGCGTTGGCCGGGTCGATCAGGATGGCCAGGGCGGCGGCGGCCGACATCTTCAGCCTGAGCGTGTACGTCCCGGGCTGGATCCGTCCGGCGGCCGCCGCGCTGCCCTTGGCCGCCCGGGTGAAGGCGAGCGAACTGGCCACCACCCCGTTGCGGACCAGCGCGGAGGCGATCTGGGACAGGCCGGCGCCCTCCGGCACGGAGACCTGGACGCTGCCGCTGCCCTGCCCCTTGTAGTCGGCGGCGGCGGCGGGTTTGCGCTGCCCCTGGAACCAGGTGTAGCCGGTCAGTCCGATCCCGCCGAACACCGCGATCAGCGCGAGCGCGGTGAGCCCGCAGGCGAGTCCGTTGCGCCGCCGGTGCGGATCCGGCGCATCGGGGCGCGGTCGGGGCGCGACCGGCGGGCGCCCCTCCGGCTCCAGCACCGGTGCGCCCAGGTGGCCGGGGGTGAGCCCCGGGTGGAAGTCCTGGTCGGTCATGGCTCACGCTCCCTCGGCGTCCCGAATCGCTCCGGTCCGGATCGGCCCGGGCCGGTCCGGATCCATCCGAACTGCCCCGAACTACTCCAAGTCGGGCAAGTCGATCTTCATCAACTCTTACCGACAGAAAACGGACACGGAATCGAACGAAAAAGGGGGCCGCGCGGATGTGTCCGCACGGACCCCTCTTCGGGACGTTAGATCAGGCCGGTCAGCCGACCGCCTCGACGCTCTCACCGGGCGGGCGTCCGCTCACCCGTTCGGACTCAAGGGCGGTCTGGAGGATCACCACCGCGGCGGCCTGGTCGACCACCGAGCGGCCCTTCTTCGCCTTGACCCCCGAGGCCCGCAGCCCGTGGGTCGCGGTGACGGTCGACATCCGCTCGTCCACCAGCCGGACGGGCACCGGGTAGAGCCGGTTGGCCAGCCGGAGGGCGTACGCGCGGACCTTCTCCGCCGCCGGGCCCTCCTTGCCGCTGAGCGAGCGCGGCAGCCCGACGACCACCTCGATGGCGTCGTACTCCTCGACGATCGCCGCGATCCGGGCCTGCGACTTCACCCCGGCCGGGACGGTCTCCACCGGCGTGGCGAGCACCCCGTCGGGGTCGCAGGACGCGACCCCGATCCGGGCGTCCCCGACGTCGACGGCGATCCGCCGCCCACGCCGGAAGGGCCTCTCCTCCTGCTCCATCAGCTGGCGCGCTCCGCGACCAGGCCGCGCACCGCGGCGATGGCCTCGCCGACCGCGGCCGGGTTCGAGCCGCCGCCCTGGGCGACGTCGTCCTTGCCGCCACCGCCGCCGCCGAGGGTCTTGGCGGCGGTGCGGACCAGCTCGCCGGCCTTGATGCCGCGGCCGCGGGCGTCCTCGTTGGTGGCGATCACGGTCAGCGGGCGGTCGTTCGCCACGGTGAACGCGGCGACCACGGCCGGGCGCGAGCCCAGGCGGCCGCGCACGTCCAGGACCAGCTTGCGCAGCTCGTCGGCACCGACGCCGTCGGCGACCTGAGCCGCGACCACCGCGATGCCGTGCACGTCCTCGGCCGAGTCGGCCAGGCCCGCCGCGGCGGCCAGCACCTTCTCCGCGCGGAAGCGCTCGATCTCCTTCTCGGCGTCCTTGAGCTTGGCGAGCATGCCCGAGATCTTCTCCGGCAGCTCCTCCGGGCGGCCCTTGACCAGTTCGGTGAGCTGGGAGACCACGGTGTGCTCGCGGGCCAGGAACTTGTACGCGTCGACGCCGACCAGCGCCTCGACGCGGCGCACGCCCGAGCCGATCGAGGACTCGCCGAGCAGCTTCACCAGGCCCAGCTGGGCGGTGTTGCCGACGTGGGTGCCACCGCACAGCTCCTTGGAGAAGTCGCCGATGGTGACGACCCGCACCTCGTCGCCGTACTTCTCGCCGAACATCGCGATGGCGCCGGCCTTGCGGGCCTGGTCCATCGTCATGACCTCGGCGGTGACGTCCAGCTCGCGGCCCAGCACGTCGTTGATCTTCTGCTCGACGTCCACCAGCACGCTGCCCGGAACGGCGGCGGGCGAGCCGAAGTCGAAGCGGAAGCGGCCCGGGGCGTTCTCGGAGCCGGCCTGGGCGGCCGTCGGGCCCAGCGCGTCGCGCAGCGCCTGGTGGGTCAGGTGGGTGGCCGAGTGGGCACGGGCGATCGCCCGGCGGCGGTCCACGTCGATCGTGGCGTACGCCGAGGCGCCCAGCACGACCTCGCCGAACAGCACGCCGCCGGAGTGCACGATGACGCCCGGGACGGGCTGCTGCACGTCGCGGATCTCCACCACCGCGCCGGACTCCAGCCGGATCCGGCCGTGGTCGGCGAGCTGGCCGCCGCCCTCGGCGTAGAACGGGGTGCGGTCGAGGATGATCTCGACCTCGTCGCCCTCGGAGGCGGCCGGCGACGGCACGCCGTCCACCAGCAGCCCGACCACGGTGGCCTCGCCCTCGGTGAGGGTGTAGCCGGTGAAGACGCTGGCGCCGGACGTGTCGGCGACCTCGCGGTACGCGGCGACGTCGGCGTGGCCCATCTTCTTCGCCTTGGCGTCCGCCTTGGCGCGGTCCCGCTGCTCCTGCATCAGCCGGCGGAAGCCGGCCTCGTCCACCTGGAGGCCCTGCTCCTCGGCCATCTCCAGGGTGAGGTCGATCGGGAAGCCGTAGGTGTCGTGCAGCTTGAACGCCTGCTCGCCGGAGAGCACCGCGCCGCCGGCCTGCCGGGTCTCGGTGACGGCGGCGTCCAGCAGGTTGGTGCCGGCCTTCAGGGTCTGGAGGAAGGCGGCCTCCTCGCCCACGACGACCGTCTCGATGCGCTTGCGGTCGGTCTCCAGCTCCGGGTACTGCGGGGCCATCGCCTTGATGGCGATGTCGATGAGCTCCTTGGCCACCGGCTCGGTCGCGCCCAGCAGGCGCATGTTGCGGATGGCGCGGCGCAGGATGCGGCGCAGCACGTAGCCGCGGCCCTCGTTGCCCGGGGTGACGCCGTCGCCGACCAGCATCAGCGCGGTGCGGATGTGGTCGGTGACCACGCGCAGCGAGACGTCCGACTTGTGGTCGGCGCCGTAGGCGTGTCCGGTGAGCTCGGCGGCGCGGTCGAGGATCATCCGGCTGGTGTCGATCTCGAAGAGGTTGTCGACGCCCTGCAGGATGGCGGCGAGGCGCTCCAGGCCCAGGCCGGTGTCGATGTTCTTGCTCGGCAGGTCGCCGAGGATCTCGAAACCGTCCTTGCCGTCGCCGTGGCCGCGCTCGTACTGCATGAAGACCAGGTTCCAGATCTCCAGGTAGCGCTCGCCGTTGACCGCCGGGCCGCCCTCCTCGCCGTACGCGGGGCCGCGGTCGTAGTTGATCTCCGAGCACGGGCCGCACGGGCCGGGGACGCCCATCGACCAGAAGTTGTCCTTCATGCCGAGGCGCTGGATCCGCTCGGCGGGGACGCCGATGACGTCACGCCAGATCTGCTCGGCCTCGTCGTCGTCCTTGTAGACGGTGATCCAGAGCTTCTCCTTCTCCAGGCCGTAGCCGCCGTCCGCGACGGGAGTGGTGAGCAGCTCCCACGCGAACTTGATGGCGCCTTCCTTGAAGTAGTCGCCGAAGGAGAAGTTGCCGCACATCTGGAAGAAGGAGCCGTGCCGGGTGGTCTTCCCGACCTCCTCGATGTCCAGGGTGCGCACGCACTTCTGGACGCTGGTGGCGCGCGAGAACTGCGGCTTGACCTCGCCCAGGAAGTAGGGCTTGAACGGCACCATGCCGGCGTTGACGAGCAGCAGGGTGGGGTCGTCGGCGACCAGGGACGCCGACGGAACGACGGTGTGGCCGCGCTCCTCGAAGAAGCGCAGCCAGCGGCGGCGGATCTCAGCCGACTCCATTAGTGGTCCTTCCGGTTCGGGGTGCCGCCCCGCGGCGGCAGCGCGCGGCGGGGCGTTTCTTCAATGGTCTGGGGTGCGGTGCGGCCGCCACCGGGGGCGAGCGCGCGGGACGGAGGCAGGGCGGCGGCCGGGCTGCCGGGCGCCGCCGAGATAGCTCGGTACTGCGGCTCGCCGCGCAGGACCCGGCGGGCGGTCCGGGGCTCGACGACGGCGGTGCCGTGCAGTCCGAGGTCGTCCTTCAGCTGCTCCTCGCGCTCGGCCATGCCGGCCCGCACGTCCTGGGCGAACTGCTTGGCGAGGTCGCCCAGGTGCAGCGCTCCGCGCGCGGCGGTGCCGGAGAGGCTGTCGGGGGTGAGCCGGTGGACGGCCTCGTTGGCCTTCCGCATGGCCCAGACGGTGGCGCCGGCGCCGACCGCCATCCAGAAGATGCGTGCCATGACGTCAGCCCTTCACCGCGCGCCGGACCCTGGAGAGCAGGCCGTGCCTGGGCGCGGTCGCGGCGCGCACCTCGGCCCGGATCAGCCGGGCGAGCTCGTCGCGCTCGGCGGTCTGCACCGGCACGTTCGGCAGGCCGCCCTGCTGCTTGGCGACGGCCTTGCGGACGCCGTAGCTGAAAGCCGCGACCTTCACCAGCGGGCCGCCCAGCGTGGCGGCCACGGTGGAGGAGAGCGCGTTGGCGTTGGCGGCGGCGTCCTGCACGTTGGCGGTGATCTCGTCCACCCGCTCCAGCTGCTCGTTGGCGCTGCGCACCGCGGCGCCGGCCTCCGTCAGCAGCGGCACGGCCTGTTCGGTGACCGCGGAGACCAGGACGGCGGCCTCCTTCAGCACGCGCGAGAGGCGGACCAGGACCACGGCGAGCAGGGTGACCAGGACCGCCCAGAACACGGCGACGAGCAACCCGGCCAGCTCTCCCACGGACACTTCTGCGCGCTCCCTCGCCTTGCTGTTCTCCTCAGGGTCTGACCCTATCGCGCCCGCAGCCCGTTTCCGGACCGGGTTGTCGCCCGCGACCTCGTCCGGGTGTGCGAGGCGCGCGCGTAACCTACCGGCCGGTCACCTCGTTCTGCCAGGCGGGCCGTCGCCCGTACGGCCCGACGCACGTCCGGACCGCGGCGGTCCGGGCCCGGAACGACGGGGAGCGGCGCGTGGCCGGCGACTGGACAGCACAGCCCGAGGCGTGGCCGCGCGAGCCGGCGCCCGGCCGGCTCCCCGCCGAGGTGACCGGTTTCGTCGGGCGGCAGCGGGAACTGGCCGAGCTGGCGGCCCTGCTGGCCGGTGTCCGGCTGGTGACGGTGACGGGCCCGGGCGGGGTGGGCAAGAGCCGGCTGGCGCTGCGCGCCGCGGCCCGGGCGGCCGGGGCCTTCCCGGACGGCACCTGGCTGGTGGACGTGGCCCCGGTGCAGGACCCGCTGCTGCTCGGCCACGCCGTCCTGGAGGCGCTGCAGCTGACCGACGGCACCGCCCGCCCGCCGCTGGACGTGCTCGGCGAGCGGCTGGCCGGGCGCCGCCTGCTGCTGGTGCTGGACGGCTGCGAGCACCTGGTCGGGCCGTGCGCCGAGCTGGCCGACGCACTGCTGCGGATGCTGCCCGGGCTGCGGGTGCTGGCCACCAGCCGCTCCGCGCTGCGGGCCTCGGGCGAGCACCTGCTGACCCTGGCCCCGCTGCCGGTCGGGCCGCTGCCGAACGGGTCGGCGGGCGTGCTGCCGGACGCGGTGCGGCTGTTCGCCGACCGGGCCCGGGCGGTGCTGCCGTCCTTCGAGGTGACGGAGGCCAACGCGGAGGCGGTGGGCCTGCTCTGCCGCCGGCTGGACGGCATCCCGCTGGCCGTGGAGCTGGCCGCCGGGCGGCTGCGGGCGCTGTCGGTGGAGCAGATCACGGCCCGGCTGGACGACCGCTTCCGGCTGCTCACCGGCGGCTGCCGCACGGCGCTGCCCAGGCACCAGACGCTGCGCACCACGATCGGCTGGAGCCATGAGCTGTGCACGGTGCAGGAACGTTTACTCTGGGCCCGCCTGTCGGTGTTCGCCGGCGGTTTCGACCTGGAGGCCGCCGAGTACGTCTGCGCCGGCGACGGCATCGAACCCGAGGACGTGCTGGACCTGCTCGACGAACTCGTCGCCAAGTCCGTGCTGCTGCGCGAGGACAGCGCCTACGGCGTCCGCTTCCGCCTGCTCGACACCCTGCGCGAGTACGGCGGCCACTGGCTGCGCGCGACCGGCGAGGAGCAGCGGCTGCTGCGCCGGCACCGGGACTGGTACCTGGGCGTCGCCACCTGGGGCGAGGTCGAGTGGTTCGGCCCGCGCCAGGCGGAGACCGCCGAGCGCACCCAGCTCGCCCACACCAACCTGCGGGCCGCCCTGGAGTTCTGCCTCGCCGAGCCCGGCGAGGAGCAGATCGCCCTGCTGCTGGCCGGCACCCTGTGGTTCTACTGGGTCGGCTGCGGCCACCTCGGCGAGGGCAGGCACTGGCTGGACCGCGCGCTCGCCCTGGACCGCGAACCCACCGAGGCCCGCGCCAAGGCCCTCTGGGTCACCGGTTACATGGCCACGCTGCAGGGCGACCTCGGGGCCGCCCGTCCGGCGCTGGAGGAGTGCCGCCGCCAGGCCCTGGACACCGGTGACGCCCGGGCCCTCGCCTACGCCGTGCACCGCCAGGGCTGCGCGGCCCTGATCGGCGACGACCCGGAGCGCGCCGCCGAGCTGTTCGACGAGGCGCTCTGGCACTACCGCACGATCGGCGAGCTCAACAGCAACGTCGTGATGGCCATGATCGAACTGGGCCTGGCCTGCCTGTTCCAGGGCGACCTCGACGGCGGCGAGCTCTGGTTCGGCCAGGCCCGCGAGGTGTGCGAGGAGCACGGCGAGCAGTGGGCGTACGCCTACGTGCTCTACGCGACGGCGTACTCCCACTACCTGGACGGCGCGGTCCAGGCCGCCCGGTCCCTGGCCCGGGAGTGCGTGCGGCTGAACCACGTCTTCCACGACCTGCTCGGCGTCGTCCTGGGGATCGACCTGCTGGCGCTGCTGGAGACCGAGCCGGACGGCCCGGGCGAGGCGGCCGACCTGCGCGAGGCCCGGGTGCTGCAGGGCGCCGCGCACCGGATCTGGCGCACCGTCGGCAACCCCTTCCTGGGCTCGCGCTCCTTCTTCGGCACCCACCAGGAGTGCGCCGAGCGGGCCCGCGCCGGGCTGACCGAGCAGGAGTACGAGGAGTACTACCGGGCGGGCACCCGGCTGGACCTGGACGCCGCGGTCTCCCGGGCGCTCGGCAACGGCGGCCCGGCGGACGGGCGCGACCCGCGCCCCGGACCGTGCCCGGTGCCGCCCGCACCGGCACCCGCGCCGGCGCGGAATAGTTGAAAGTTGTCCATTGCTTGAGGAGGCAAGGAACGACCCGGAAGGAGCACCATGGCCGTCCACGACGAGTACCGCCTCGCAAACTTCTACTTCGAGTCCAAGGCGTACGCCGACGCCGCCCGCATGCTGGAGGGCGTGCTGGCCGAGGAGCCGGCCAACCTCTCCGTCCGGCTGCTGCTGGCCCGCAGCTACTACCACTCCGCCCAGCTCGGCCGCGCCGAGGCCGAGCTGCGCCGGATCCTCGACCTCGACCCGGCCGAGGACTACGCGCGGCTGATGCTCGGCCGCACCCTGGAGCGCCAGGGCCGCGCCGAGGAGGCCCGCCCGCACCTGCGGCTGGCCGCCGCGATGACCGGCGAGGCCGTCTGACACCGCACCGGGCCCGCGGCGCGGCGGCCCGGGAAGACGGCGAGCCCCCGCCGCCTCGGAAGGCGACGGGGGCTCGCTGCGGTCTCGCGGACTGCGGACCGAGCGCGGGTCAGCGCGAGTAGTACTCGACGACCAGCTGCTCGTCACAGATCACCGGGACCTCCTTGCGCTGCGGCGCACGGTCCAGGCGGAAGGCCAGGGCCTTCAGGTTGACCTCGAGGTACTTCGGGGTCTGGCCCTCGCCCGCGTAGCCACCCTCACGGGCGACCTGGAAGGGGACCTTCTCCTTGCTGCGCTCGCGGACGGTGACCACGTAGCCCGGCTTCATCTGGAACGACGGCTTGTTGACCTTGCTGCCGTTGACCTCGATGTGGCCGTGGACGACCATCTGACGGGCCTGGTAGATGGTGCGGGCGATGCCCGAACGCAGCACCAGCGAGTCCAGACGGGTCTCCAGCTCGGCGACGAGCGCCTCACCGGTCTTGCCCTCGGCCTTCTTCGCGCGGTCGAACGCACGCGACAGCTGCTTCTCGCTCAGGTCGTACTGGGCGCGAAGACGCTGCTTCTCGAGCAGACGGACCTTGTAGTCCGAGTTCTGCTTGCGGCCACGGCCGTGCTGGCCGGGCGGGTACGGGCGGGCCTCGAAGTACTTGACGGACTTCGGGGTCAGCGGCACGCCCAGGGCACGCGCGATCTTGACCTTGGGACGCTTCTGGTTCGCCATGAACCAAACCTTCCTTGCTTATGAATACGGCTTTCACCAGGTGTTGACGGAGGTCGCATGTCGCGACCCGGAGAAAACCCGCCCGTCTGCACGGGGGGTCAGCCGCTCTCCGGAGCCGGGCACGGAAGTGCTGGTCACACGAAGGGCCCGGGAACCGGGCCGTCCGCGACACCGAAACGGTGCGCGACGCTCCTGTTGCGGGCCTCCCGGGGGAGGCCTACGGCCGGTGCCCCGCTGGTGCGGCCGGTCGGTGGGGTCTCCCCCGCCGCCGTCCCGGGACATGGCACTCCGACCGAGTATACCGGCGGATCACCCGCCGTTTTCCCCGGGCTCCTCCGCCTTCCGCTCCGCCCGGCGCTCGCCGCGCAGCCGGCCCCGCGTCCACTCCACGGTGTCCGCGTACCGGACCTCCCCGCCGCGCCGGTTCGGCCGGTAGTACTCCTTGCCGTGCACCGCGTCCGGCGCGTACTGCTGGGCCGCGATGCCCTCCGGCAGGTCGTGCGGGTACTGGTAGCCCTTGCCGTGGCCGAGCCTGCCCGCGCCGCCGTAGTGGGAGTCCCGCAGGTGCGGCGGCACCGCGCCCGCCAGGCCCTGCCGGACGTCCGCCAGCGCGGCGTCGATCGCCAGGTACGCCGAGTTGGACTTCGGCGCCAGCGCCAGCGCGATCGCCGCCTGGGAGAGGATGATCCGGGCCTCCGGGAAGCCGATCAGGGCCACCGCCTGGGCCGCCGCCACCGCCGTCTGCAGCGCCGTCGGGTCCGCCAGGCCGACGTCCTCGCTGGCCGAGATCATCAGCCGCCGGGCGATGAACCGCGGGTCCTCCCCCGCCTCGATCATCCGGGCCAGGTAGTGCAGGGTGGCGTCCACGTCACTGCCGCGGATCGACTTGATCAGCGCGCTCGCGACGTCGTAGTGCTGGTCGCCGTCCTTGTCGTAGCGCACCGCCGCCTGATTGACGGCCGTCTCGGTGGTGGCCAGCGTGACGGCGGCCTCGCCCTTCTCCAGCGCCGCCCCGGCCGCCGCCTCCAGCGTGGTCAGCGCCCGCCGGGCGTCCCCGCCGGCCAGCCGCACCAGGTGGTCCTCGGCCTCGGCGGTCAGCTCCACCGCGCCCGCCAGGCCGCGCTCGTCGGCCACCGCGCGGCGCAGCAGCGCCCGGATGTCGTCGTCGGTGAGCGACTCCAGGGTCAGCAGCAGCGAGCGCGACAGCAGCGGCGAGATCACCGAGAAGTACGGGTTCTCGGTGGTCGCCGCGATCAGCGTGACCCAGCGGTTCTCCACGGCGGGCAGCAGCGAGTCCTGCTGGGCCTTGGAGAAGCGGTGGATCTCGTCCAGGAAGAGCACCGTCTCCCGGCCGGACATGCCGACGGCCCGCCGCGCGCCGTCGATCACCGCCCGGACCTCCTTCACCCCGGCGGTGATCGCGGACAGCTCGACGAAGCGGCCCTCCACGGCCTGGCTGATCACGTGCGCGAGGGTGGTCTTGCCGGTGCCGGGCGGCCCCCAGAGGATCACCGAGCTGGTGGCCGCCGGGCCGCGCGAGCCCGCGACCAGCCGCCGCAGCGGGGAGCCGGGCTTCAGCAGCTGCCGCTGCCCGGCCACCTCGTCCAGGGTGCGCGGGCGCATCCGCACGGCCAGCGGCGCCCGGCCGGGCTCCTTGCTCTGGCGTTCCTCGGCTGCGGCGGTGAAGAGGTCCGGTTCGTCCACACCGGAAGCCTATGCGAGGGCACCGACACCCCTCGGTCGAAGCCGTCAGTCCTGCGGCGGGCGGTCCAGCAGCACGACGTCGAACTCCTCCAGCGACCACACGGTCAGACCGGCCGCGGCGGTCGCCTGCGCCCGGATGTCGGCCATCGGGCCGCGCGAGTCCGTGAAGCTCGCCCGGTCGGCGAAGATCGCGCCCACCGAGGTGCGGCCGTTCGCCCGGTCCACCAGCAGCGCGCCGGTGACGAAGCCGTCCAGCTTCTCCAGGTTCGGCAGCGCGCGGTCCCGGAAGACCTCGGCCAGCCGGTCCACCCCGTCCGGACCGATCCCGCCGCGGACCAGGCGGAAGCCGGCACCCGGCCCGGCGGCACCCGGCGGAGCCGTCACCGCGGCCTCCCAGACGTCGGTGGCCACGGTGCCGCCCAGCGGCGCCAGCAGCTCGCGGCGGCGTTCGCCCAGCGCCGCGTCGCTGTCGCGCTCGTCCTGGGCGGACTCCCACCAGGAGCCCATCGTGATCTTGCCGAGGGCCCGGTCGGCGAACAGGCCGTAGCCGCGGTACCCGGGCCGGTCGCCGAGCAGCGCGGGAGCCTCGGTGCGGAGCCGGTCGAGAGTCTGCTCGATCCGGTCCGGGTGACCGGTCGCGTAGACGGTACGGACGAACATGAGCGCGCCTCCTGAGGACGCCCGGGCGCCACGCGGGGCCGTCTTCTCGGAAGCAGCGCCCGGAGGGCCCCGTCTACTCCAGTGTGGCAGCGTGGTCCGGGACGTACTTCTGGAGATCCCGCGGCGGCCGCTGGTAGCCGCGCGAATCCGGGCGCGGCGGCAGCTCGATCCGCGGCGGGGTGATCTCGCGGTACGGCACGGTGGAGAGCAGGTGGGCGATCATGTTGATCCGGGCCCGGCGCTTGTCGTCGCTCTCCACCACGTGCCAGGGCGACAGCGGGGTGTCGGTGTGGACGAACATCGCGTCCTTGGCCTGCGAGTAGTCCTCCCAGTGGTTGATCGACTCGACGTCCATCGGGGAGAGCTTCCAGCGCCTCATCGGGTCCTCCAGCCGGTCCCGGAAGCGCCGCTCCTGCTCGGTGTCGCTGACCGAGAACCAGTACTTGCGCAGCAGGACGCCCGCCTCGATCAGCATCTGCTCGAAGGCCGGGCACTGGTGCAGGAACTGCCAGTACTCCTCGTCGGTGCAGAAGCCCATCACCCGCTCGACCCCGGCGCGGTTGTACCAGCTCCGGTCGAACAGCACGATCTCCCCGGCCGCCGGCAGGTGTTCGACGTAGCGCTGGAAGTACCACTGGGCCCGCTGCCGCTCGGTCGGGGTGGGAAGCGCCACGACCCTGGCGATGCGCGGGTTCAGGAACTCCGTCACCCGTTTGATGGCGCCGCCCTTGCCGGCCGCGTCGCGCCCCTCGAAGACCACCACCAGGCGGGCCCCCTCGACCCGCACCCACTCCTGGAGCTTCACCAGCTCCTGCTGCAGCCGCAGCAGCTCCCGCTCGTACGGCTTCCTCGCCAGTCGCTCCGGTTTCCCGGCCCGCTGCCCGCTGGTCACCCTCGGGTCCTCCGTCCGACTGCTGCCGATGACCCTTCACCGTAGGCGCGCAACGGCGGATCCGCAGGTCGACCGGGGCCGGGAGGGGGTGATCAGACCGCGACGAAGGGCTCCGGATAGCGGCAGAGCCCGCGCGGGCCGCCGTCGTACGCCGCGAGCGGCAGCGCCTGGAAGTACGCCTCCGGCACCTCGAACGGGCCGCTGACCTCGTGCCGTCCGGCCGGGGCGAAGCCGAACCGGCCGTAGTAGCCCGGGTCGCCGAGGACGACCACCAGCTTCTCCCCCGCCGCCTCGGCCGCCGACAGCGCGGCCCGGACGACGAGTTCCCCGACGCCCCTGCGCTGCCACTCGGGCGCCACGGCGACCGGCGCGAGCGCCACGGCGTCGCCGTCCCCGACCCACAGCCGGGTGAGCAGCGCGTGCCCGACCACCAGCCCGGCCTCGTCGACCGCGACCACCGACAGCCCGGGCAGCCAGGCGGGGTCGCGGCGCAGCGCGTCCACCAGGTCCGCCTCGTCCGGCCCGGGGAAGGCGGCCATGTGGACGCGTCTGGTCGCGGGGGCGTCCTCCGGACGTTCGATCCTCGTGGTGACGTTCGTGACCTGCATGAGTCGACCCTCCGTGTGTCCCACACCGTTGTGGACCGGCCCCGGACGGTGGGTGGACCGTCCGGGGCCGTTGAAGGTTAGCGGATGACGCGACGTCAGCCTGCTGGCTACGCCTCGGACTTGGCGTCCTTGGCGTCCTCGCGGACCTTCGGCTGGGCGTCGACGCCGGCCTCGCGGCGCTGCGCCGGGGTGATCGGCGTCGGGGCGCCGGTCAGCGGGTCGCCACCGGTGGACGTCTTCGGGAAGGCGATGACGTCGCGGATGGTGTCGTAACCGCCCAGCAGGGTCACGATGCGGTCGAGGCCGAAGGCGACGCCACCGTGCGGCGGCGGGCCGTAGTTGAAGGCGTCCAGCAGGAAGCCGAACTGCGAGGCGGCCTCCTCCTCGGACAGCCCGATCGCGTCGAACGCCCGCTTCTGGACGTCCCGCTGGTGGATACGGATCGAACCGCCGCCCAGCTCCGAGCCGTTGAGGACCAGGTCGTAGGCGTTGGACAGGGCCGAGCCAGGGTCGGTGTCGAAGGTGTCCAGCGACTCCTTGGTCGGGGCGGTGAACGGGTGGTGCACCGCGTGCCAGCCCTGGAACTGGCCCTTGTCGTCCTCGATCGGCTCGAACATCGGGAAGTCGACGACCCAGAGGAAGGCCCACGTGGACTCGTCGATCAGCCCGCAGCGGCGGCCGATCTCCAGACGGGCGGCGCCGAGCAGCTCCTGCGAGGCGCGCTCCTTGCCGGCCGCGAAGAAGACCGCGTCGCCGTTCTTGGCGCCGGCGGCGGCGGCCAGGCCGGCCAGGTGCTCCTCGGACAGGTTCTTGGCGACGGGCCCGCGCAGCTCGCCGGTCTCGGCGTCGATCAGCACGTAGGCCAGGCCCTTGGCGCCGCGCGCCTTGGCCCAGTCCTGCCAGGCGTCCAGCTGCTTGCGCGGCTGGGAGGCACCGCCCGGCATGACCACGGCGCCGACGTACGGGGCCTGGAAGACGCGGAACTCGGTGCCCTTGAAGTACTCGGTGAGGTCGGTGAGTTCCTGGCCGAAGCGGACGTCCGGCTTGTCGGAGCCGTACCGGCCCATGGCCTCCGCGTAGGTCATCCGCGGCAGCGGGTTCGGGATCTCGTAGCCGTGCACCTCGCGCCAGATGGCACCGATGATCTTCTCGCCGAGGGCCAGGATGTCCTCCTGGTCGACGAAGGAGGCCTCGATGTCGAGCTGGGTGAACTCCGGCTGGCGGTCGGCGCGGAAGTCCTCGTCGCGGAAGCAGCGGGCGATCTGGTAGTAGCGCTCCATGCCGGCCACCATCAGCAGCTGCTTGAACAGCTGGGGCGACTGCGGCAGCGCGTACCAGTGGCCGGGCTGCAGGCGGACCGGGACGAGGAAGTCGCGGGCGCCCTCGGGGGTGGAGCGGGTGAGGTACGGCGTCTCGATGTCGAGGAAGTCGTTCTCCTCCATCACCCGGCGGATGATGTTGTTGACCTTCGAGCGCAGCCGCAGGCCCTTGGCCGGGCCCTCGCGGCGCAGGTCCAGGTAGCGGTAGCGCAGCCGGACCTCCTCGTTGACCGTGCCCGGCTCGTACTCGGCGACCGGGAAGGGCAGCGGGGCGGCCTCGGAGAGCACCTCGATCTCGCTGACCACGACCTCGACGGCGCCGGTCGGGATCTCGGGGTTCTCGTTGCCCTCGGGGCGGACCCTGACGTCACCGACGACCTTGACGCAGTACTCGGCGCGCAGGCCGTGCACCGAGTCCAGGTCGCGGACCACGATCTGCACGGTGCCGGAGGCGTCGCGCAGGTCGATGAAGGCCACGCCGCCGTGGTCGCGGCGGCGGGCGACCCAGCCGGCCAGGGTGACGGTGGTGCCTGCGTGCTCCGGGCGGAGCGTGCCCGCGTCGTGCGTGCGGATCACAGCTGCTTCTCCTTCAGGGTGGTGACGAGTGCGTCGAGGGCGACGGGGGTCTGCTCGCCGGTGCTCATGTCCTTGAGCTGGACGACGCCCTCGGCGAGGTCCCGGTCCCCGGCGATCAGGGCGAAGCGGGCGCCGGACCGGTCGGCGGACTTCATGGCGTTCTTGATGCTCTTCACGCCGAAGGCGAGGTCGGTGGCGACGCCGGCCCGGCGCAGCTCGATCACCTTGGCGAACAGGACGTTCTTGGCCTCCTCGCCGAGCGCGACGGCGTACACCTCGGTGGCGGCGGGCAGCTCGAGGGAGACGCCCTCGGCCTCCAGCGCCAGGTAGGTGCGGTCCACGCCGAGGGCCCAGCCGACGGACGGCAGCGCCGGGCCGCCGATCATCTCGGACAGGCCGTCGTAGCGGCCGCCGCCACCGATCGCGGACTGGGCGCCGAGGCCGTTGTGCACGAACTCGAAGGTGGTGCGGGTGTAGTAGTCCAGCCCGCGCACGAGCTTGGGGTCGTCCACGAAGGCCACGCCGGCCGCGGTGAGCAGCTCGCGGACCTTCTCGTCGTACGCCTTGCAGTCCTCGCAGAGGAAGTCGCGCAGCATCGGCGCGTCGACGAGCTGGGCCTGCACCGACTCGCGCTTGTCGTCCAGCACGCGCAGCGGGTTGATCTCGGCGCGGCGGCGGGTGTCCTCGTCCAGGTCCAGGCCGGCCAGGAACTCGATCAGCGCGGCGCGGTAGACCGGGCGGCACTGCTTGTCGCCGAGGCTGTTGAGCAGCAGCGAGTAGTCGCTCAGGCCGAGCGAGCGGAAGGCGTCGTCGGCCAGGATGATCAGCTCGGCGTCCAGCGCCGGGTCCTCGGCGCCGATCGCCTCGGCGCCGACCTGGGAGAACTGGCGGTAGCGGCCCTTCTGGGCGCGCTCGTAGCGGTAGTACGAGCCGGAGTACCAGAGCTTGACCGGCAGGTTGCCCTGCTTGTGCAGGTTGGCCTGGAGCGCGGCGCGCAGCACCGAGGCGGTGCCCTCCGGGCGCAGCGCGAGCTCGTCGCCGCCCTTGGTGGTGAGGGTGTACATCTCCTTGGTGACGATGTCGGTGGACTCGCCGACACCGCGCGAGAACAGCTTCACGTCCTCGAAGACCGGGGTCTCGACGTAGCCGTAACCGGCCCGGCGGGCGGGCGCGGCGATGCGCTCGCGGATCGCCAGGAAGGTCGCGGAGCTGGGGGGCAGCAGGTCGTAGGTGCCCTTGGGGGCGGTGAAGGTGCTCAACTTCTCTTCCGTCACATTCCTCGTCGCGGGAAAGCCGGGGCGCCGGCCGCCCCTGCTGCCTGTCGGAGGTAGGGGTTGGTGGCGCGCTCGTGGCCGATGGTCGTCTGTCCGCCGTGGCCGGAGAGGACCACGGTGGAATCGTCGAGGGGCAGGCACACCCGGGCCAGCGAGCGCATGATCGCCGCGCTGTCCCCGCCCGGGAGGTCGGTACGCCCGATGGAGCCGGCGAACAGCAGGTCGCCCGAGAACAGCACCGGGGGGAGGTCCTCGGCACCGGGCGTCCGGAAGGTCACCGACCCCCCGGTATGGCCCGGGGCGTGGTCCACGGTGAGCGTCAGGCCGGCCAGCTCCAGCACGCTGCCGTCGGTGAGCTCGCGCACGTCGTCGGGCTCGCCGACGGTGAGCTCGCCCAGCAGCTGGGTGCCGAGGGAGCGGCCGAGGGCCTTCTCCGGGTCGGACATCATGTACCGGTCCTCGGGGTGGATCCAGGCCGGGACGCCGCGGGCGCCGCAGACCGGGACCACCGAGGCGACGTGGTCGATGTGGCCGTGGGTGAGCAGCACGGCGACGGGCTTGAGCCGGTGCTCGCGGACGAGCTCCTCGACGCCGCGGGCGGCCTGGTGGCCCGGGTCGACGATGACGCACTCCTCGCCCGCCGCCGGCGCGACCAGGTAGCAGTTGGTGCCCCAGGCTCCAGCGGGGAATCCGGCGATGAACACGCGCGTCCTTCGGGTGTGCGGCGACCAGCTGCGATGGCTACCAGTAGTGATGTGTAAGGGCAGCCTACCGGCGGGCCGGGTCCGGTTGCGAACCAGATACCGGCGGCGGGGCGGGCCGCCGGACGCCCGAGTGACGGGTTCACCACGTCCTTACGGGCCCGGTCCCTACACTTGGCCGCCGATGGATGCGATGATCCGCTACGGAAACCATCCACCCTTCCCGCACATCATCAGGAGACACGGCCGGTGGTCAGCAGCGAACAGCGGCGGCGGCAGCTCGCCCGCGAGAAGTACGAGCGCCAGATGCAGCGCCGCGCCGAGGCGGCGGCCGCGCGCAAGCGCCGCAACACGATCCTGGGCGCCTCGCTCGCCGTCGTGGTGCTGGCCGGCGGCGGCACGCTGTTCGCGACCGGTGCGTTCGACTCGGACAAGGACAAGGGCGTTTCGGCCGCCTCCAGCCCCCAGGCCGCGCCCACCCAGCCGACCACGCCGACCCGCAAGCCGGTCGAGGGCTGCGCCGCCCCGGCGCCGGGTGCGCCCAACGGCAAGCAGTTCAAGGCGGAGCCGGCGATGTCGATCGACGCGAGCGCGTCGTACACCATGGCGCTGGACACCAACTGCGGCAAGGTGACGGTCGCCCTGGACGCGGCCAAGGCCCCGCACACGGTGAACTCCTTCGCCTTCCTGGCCGGTGAGCAGTACTTCGACCACACCAAGTGCCACCGCCTCACCACCGACGGCATCTTCGTGCTCCAGTGCGGCGACCCGACCGCCAGCGCGACGGTCCCCGGCGGCACGGGCGGCCCCGGCTACAAGTTCGCGGACGAGAACCTGACCGGCGCGACCTACCCGGCGGGCACCGTGGCGATGGCCAACTCCGGCCCCGGCACCAACGGCAGCCAGTTCTTCCTGGTCTACAAGGACACCCAGCTGCCGCCGAACTACACCCCGTTCGGCAAGATCACCGGCGGTCTGGACGTGGTCCAGAAGATCGCCGCCGCGGGCACCCTGGACGGGTCCCCGGACGGCCGCCCGATGGCCGACGTCACCTTCAACTCGGTTACCGTGGCGAAGGGTTGACCGACCCCGGGGCCACTCCCGGCGGCGCCCGGCGCGGCGCCGCCCGGCCCCGGGCCGAAATCGCCCGGCCCGGATGCGGACAGCACCGGGCCTGGTCGCCTATGTTGGCGTTGTATAGGGTGCCCGGACCCGCCCAGCCGTCACCCGCGGCAGCAAGGCACGGCGGACGGGGACGGCGGACTCATCGGTCCGCCGCACATCAACTGTGGACGACGGACGCGCGCCGCCCCGGCGCGGGCGCGACGTCATGTGGAGGACGCGCTATGAGCAGCGACCCGTGGGGCCGTGTGGACGAGCAGGGCACGGTGTACGTCAGGACGGCCGACGGCGAACGGGCCGTGGGTTCCTGGCAGGCCGGCTCGCCCGAGGAGGCCCTCGCCTACTTCGAGCGCAAGTACCAGGGCATCGAGGTGGAGATCGGCCTGCTGGAGAAGCGGGTGCGCACCACCGACCTGGCGGCCAAGGACGCCCAGACCGCGCTGGAGCACCTCCGCGCGCAGGTGACCGAGGGGCACGCGGTGGGTGACCTGGACGCGCTGGCCAAGCGGCTGGACACGCTCGCCGGTGAGATCGAGAGCCGGCGCGAGCAGCGCAAGGCCGCTCGCGCCAAGGCCCAGGACGAGACCCGCGCCGCCAAGGAGGCCCTGGTCTCGGAGGCCGAGCAGCTCGCCGAGTCGACCCAGTGGCGGGAGGCCGGGGACCGGCTGCGCGCCCTGGTGGAGACCTGGAAGGGCCTGCCCCGGCTGGACCGCAAGAGCGACGACGAGCTGTGGCACCGCTTCTCGCACGCCCGCTCGGTCTTCTCCAAGCACCGCAAGGCGCACTTCGCCACCCTGGACGCCGAGCGCGAGCAGGCCCGGCAGACCAAGGAGGCGCTGGTCGCCGAGGCCGAGGCGCTGTCCTCGTCCACCGACTGGGGCACCACCGCCGCCGCCTACCGCGACCTGATGGCGCGCTGGAAGGCCGCCGGCCGGGCGCAGCGCGACGTCGAGGACGAGCTGTGGGCGCGGTTCCGCGGCGCTCAGGACGTCTTCTTCCAGGCCCGTTCGGCGGTGTTCAGCGAGCGGGACGCCGAGCAGGTGGCCAACCAGAAGCTCAAGGAGGCGCTGGCGGCCGAGGCCGAGGCGATCCTGCCGATCACCGACCTGAAGGCCGCCAAGGCCGCGCTGCGCGACGTCAACGAGCGCTGGGAGGCGATCGGGCACGTGCCGCGCGACGTCCGTCCGAAGCTGGACGGCCGGCTGAACGCGGTGGAGCGGGCGATCCGCGAGGCCGAGGAGGCCGAGTGGAAGCGCTCCAACCCGGAGGCCAAGGCCCGTGCGGCCGGCATGGTGGGCCTGTTCCAGGCGAAGGCCGACAAGCTCCAGGCCGACCTGGACAAGGCCCGCGCGGCGGGCAACAGCTCCAGGGCCGCCAAGCTGGAGTCCGAGCTGGCGGGCGTGCGGACCCTGCTGGAGCAGGCGCACAAGAGCCAGGAGGAGTTCAGCGGCTGATCCGTCAGCCGTAGGAACCCCGAAGGGGCCCCGGGTCGAGTACCCGGGGCCCCTTCGCGTGTCCGCTCGTCCCGGTGCTACTTCCGGGCGGAGGTGACGCGGTAGACGTCGTACACGCCCTCGACCCCGCGCACCGCCTTGAGGACGTGGCCGAGGTGCTTCGGGTCGCCCATCTCGAAGGTGAAGCGGCTCATCGCCACCCGGTCCCGGGAGGTCTGGACGGCCGCCGAGAGGATGTTGACGTGCTGGTCGGACAGCACCCGGGTGACGTCCGAGAGCAGCCGGGAGCGGTCCAGCGCCTCGACCTGGATCGCCACCAGGAAGACCGAGGACTGGGTGGCGGCCCACTCGACGTCGATCATCCGCTCGGGCTGCTGGCTGAGGGACTCGACGTTGACGCAGTCGGCGCGGTGCACCGAGACGCCGTTGCCGCGGGTGACGAAGCCGACGATCGGGTCTCCCGGCACCGGGGTGCAGCAGCGGGAGAGCTTCACCCAGACGTCCTCGACGCCCTTGACGATCACGCCCGGGTCGCCCTTGGCCCGGCGGCGGGCCGCCCGGCGGGTGTCGTGGGTCGGGGTCGCCGTCTCGGCCAGGTCCTCGGTCGCGCCCTCCTCGCCGCCGAGCGCCTGGACCAGCTTCTGGACGATGTTCTGCGCGGCGACGTGGCCCTCGCCGATCGCGGCGTAGAGCGAGGAGATGTCGGGGTAGCGCATCTCGTGGGCCAGGGTGACCAGCGAGTCTCCGGTCAGGATCCGCTGGATCGGCAGGCCCTGCTTGCGCATCGCCCGGACGATCGCCTCCTTGCCGTGCTCGATCGCCTCCTCGCGGCGCTCCTTGGAGAACCAGGCGCGGATCTTGTTGCGGGCGCGCGGAGACTTGACGAAGCCCAGCCAGTCCCGGGAGGGGCCGGCGTTCTCCGCCTTGGAGGTGAACACCTCGACGGTGTCGCCGTTCTCCAGGGTCGACTCCAGCGGCACCAGGCGGCCGTTGACCCGGGCCCCTATCGTCCGGTAGCCGACCTCGGTGTGGACGGCGAAGGCGAAGTCGACCGGGGTCGCCCCGGCGGGCAGGGCTATCACGTCGCCCTTGGGGGTGAAGACGAAGACCTCGTTGCTGGCCAGGTCGAAGCGGAGCGACTCCAGGAACTCGCCCGGGTCGGCGGTCTCCTTCTGCCAGTCCAGCAGCTGCCGCAGCCAGGCCATCTCGTTGACGGCGCCGGCCTTGTCGTCCTTGCGGACCTGGGTCGGGGTGTCGGTGCGGACCTTGGAGGCCCCGGCGACGGCCCGCTGCTTGTACTTCCAGTGCGCGGCGATGCCGTACTCGGCCCGCCGGTGCATGTCGAAGGTGCGGATCTGGAGTTCGACGGGCTTGCCGCCGGGACCGATCACCGTGGTGTGCAGCGACTGGTACATGTTGAACTTGGGCATCGCGATGTAGTCCTTGAACCGCCCCGGCACCGGGTTCCACCGCGCGTGGATGGTGCCCAGCGCCGCGTAGCAGTCGCGGACGGTGTCGACCAGGACCCGGATGCCCACCAGGTCGTAGATCTCCGCGAAGTCCCGGCCGCGGACGATCATCTTCTGGTAGACCGAGTAGTAGTGCTTCGGCCGGCCGGTGACGGAGGCGGTGATCCGGGCGCCGCGCAGGTCGGCCTGGACCTGGTCGATGACGGTCGCCAGGTACTCGTCCCGCTTGGGGGCGCGCTCGGCGACCAGCCGGACGATCTCGTCGTACATCTTGGGGTAGAGGATCGCGAAGGCGAGGTCCTCCAGCTCCCACTTGATGGTGTTCATGCCCAGCCGGTGCGCCAGCGGGGCGTAGATCTCCAGCGTCTCGCGGGCCTTCTTCTCCTGCTTCTCCCGCTTGAGGTAGCGCATCGTGCGCATGTTGTGCAGGCGGTCGGCCAGCTTGATCACCAGGACGCGCGGGTCCTTGGCCATCGCGACGACCATCTTGCGGACGGTCTCGGCCTGCGCGGCCTCGCCGAACTTGACCCGGTCCAGCTTGGTGACGCCGTCGACGAGCAGGGCCACCGAGTCGCCGAAGTCCTTGCGCAGGGTCTCCAGGCCGTAGTCGGTGTCCTCGACGGTGTCGTGCAGCAGCCCCGCCATCAGGGTCGGGGCGTCCATGCCGAGCTCGGCGAGGATGGTGGCGACGGCCAGCGGGTGGGTGATGTACGGGTCGCCGCTCTTGCGCTTCTGCCCGCGGTGCCACTTCTCCGCGACGGCGTAGGCGCGCTCGATGTCGCGCAGCAGCGCCGGGTCGGCCTTGGGGTCGTTCGCCCGGATCGAGCGGAACAGCGGCTCCAGGACGGGGTTGAGCACGGTGGAGCGCTGGCCGCCGAGACGGGCCAGGCGGGCGCGCACGCCACCGGTGCCGGAGCCGCGGCCGACGGGGGCGGTCTGGCGGGAGGAGGTCGGCGCCGGGCGTGCCGGGGTGGCCCCCGAGGGCGTGGGACGGTTGTCGGGGGCGGCCGCTGCGGCCGTGGGCACAACCTCGTCGGGCAAGGACACTCCTCGGGGCACCGGGGCCGACCCCTGCCGGGCCCGTGACGTCCGGGGCACAACCGGGAGGGGATGAATCTTCATGGTACCGAGCCGGGCGGCCCGGTGTTCATCCGGCCGGGCGCGGAAACGGAAGACGGCGGTCGGATGATCCGACCGCCGTCCTTGGAACTCGTCCCCGAGGCCGCGCCTCAGACCGTGACCAGCGTCTCCAGCGGGGCGCCGTCCAGGTGCCCGGCCAGCCGCTCGCGGCCGTCCAGGAAGCCCAGCTCCATCAGCACCACGACGCCCACCAGCTCGGCGCCGGCCTCCTTCACCAGGTCCAGCGAGGCGCCGATGGTGCCGCCGGTGGCCAGCACGTCGTCCACCACCAGCACCTTCTCACCGGGCGCGAAGGCGTCGCACTGCACCTCCAGCGTCGCCGAGCCGTACTCCAGCTCGTACGTACGCCGGAACACCTCGCCGGGCAGCTTGCCCGCCTTGCGGATCGGCACGAAGCCCAGCCCGGCCGCGAAGGCCGCCGGAGCCGCCAGCACGAAGCCGCGCGCCTCCAGGCCCACCACCTTGGTCGCCCCGAGCTCCCCCGCCCGGTCGGCCAGCGCCCGGGTCAGGGCGCCGAACGCCTCGGCGTCGGCGAGCAGCGGCGCGATGTCCTTGAACAGCACGCCGGGCTTGGGGTAGTCCGGGACATCCCGGATCCGGCTGTTCAGCAGCTCGGCCAGGGCGGTGTCGGCGGTGGTCACGGTGTGTCCTTAGGTGTGGTCGGAATCAGCGCTTGGTGGACGGACGGCCCTTGGCCCGCGCGGCACCGGCCGCCCGACCGCGCTGACCGACCATACCCGCGGGCTGGTCCTCGTCCGCACCCTCGTCCGACGGCGCCGCGGCCTCGGCGGCCTTGGCGGCGGCCGCGGCCCGGTGCTGCAGGACCCGCTTGCGCAGGGCCTTCAGCTGCGGCTGCTCCTCCTTGAGCTGCGCCAGCAGCGGGGTGGCGACGCAGATCGAGGAGTAGGCACCGGCCGCGAGGCCGATGAACAGCGCGAGCGAGATGTCGTTCAGGGTGCCGGCGCCCAGGATGCCGCCGCCGATGAACAGCAGTGCCGCGACCGGGAGGAGCGCCACGACGGTGGTGTTGAGCGAACGCACCAGGGTCTGGTTGAGGCCCGCGTTGGCCGCCTCGCTGTAGGTGAGCTTGTTCTGCTTGGCGATGTCCTTGGTGTTCTCCTTCACGGTGTCGAAGACGACGACCGTGTCGTAGAGCGAGTACCCGAGGATCGTGAGGAACCCGATCACCGTACCGGGGGTGACCTCGAAGCCCACTAGGGCGTACACACCGATGGTGATCAGCAGGTCGTGGATCAGGGCGACCAGGGCGGCCACCGCCATCCGCCACTCGAAGGCGATCGCCAGGTAGGCCGTCACCAGGATCATGAAGATGATCAGGCCGGTGAGGGCCTTCTGGGAGATCTGCTTGCCCCAGCTGGGGCCGATGACCTGGGCCTCGACGGTGTCCAGCGGCACGCCGACCTTCTCGGCGAGCTGCGAGCGGACCTCGTCGGCGCTCTTGGTCTCCTCGGTGCTGACCTGGATGCGGATCTTGCCGTTGTCGGTCGACTGCACCAGCGGGTGCGAGGAGACGACCTGGTCGGCCTTCTCCTGCGCCTGCGAGACGGTCAGGCCCGGCTTGGACACGGTGTAGACCGAGCCGCCCTTGAACTCGATGCCCAGGTGCAGGCCCATGGCCAGGCCGATCGCCGCGATGAGCACGATCGCACCGGAGATCGAGTACCAGAGCTTGCGGCGCCCGACGAAGTCGAAGCTGACCTCGCCCTGGTAGAGCCGGTGGCCCAGATTGGAGAAGCGCGACACGGTGTCAGGCCTCCTTCACGGCGGCAGAGGAGGGGCTACGACGACGGCTGCTGCGCAGCGGCGGGCGGGCGCCCAGCCGCTTCGGGTCCAGGCCGGACCACGGGTGGCCGTCGGCGAAGAACTTGCGCCGGGCCAGCAGCGTGATCAGGGGCTTGGTGAAGAGGAAGATCACCACGACGTCGAGCGCGGTGGTCAGCCCCAGGGTGAAGGCGAAGCCCTGGACCTTGCCGACCGAGACCACGTAGAGCACCGCGGCACAGAGGAAGGACACGAAGTCCGACACCAGGATGGTGCGGCGGGCGCGCGGCCAGGCCCGCTGGACCGCCGGGCGCAGCGGGGCGCCCTCGCGGACCTCGTCGCGGATGCGCTCGAAGTACACGATGAAGGAGTCGGCGGTGATGCCGATCGCGACGATCGCGCCGCAGACCGCCGGCAGGTTCAGCGCGAAGCCGATCCCGCCGCCGAGCAGGCTCATGATCGAGTAGGTCAGGATCGCCGAGACGATCAGACCGGCGATCGAGACCAGGCCGAGGCCGCGGTAGTAGACCAGCGAGTAGGCGACCACCAGCAGCATGCCGATCGCGCCGGCGATCAGGCCGGCCTCGAGCTGGTCGCTGCCCAGCGCCGGGGAGACGGTGGTGATGTCGCTCTGGGCGAACTCCAGCGGCAGGGCGCCGTAGCTCAGCACGTTGGCGAGGTCCTGCGCCTCGGCCTGGGTGAAGCGGCCGGTGATGACCGCGCTGCCGCCCGGGATCGCGCCGTTGACCTGCGGGTGCGAGACGACCTGGTTGTCCAGCACGATGGCGAACTGGTTGGTCGGCGGGGTCTGGGTGGCCAGCTGGCCGGTGACCTTGGAGAAGGCGTCGGTGCCGGCGCCGTTGAACTGCAGCTGGACCTGCCAGCCGGCCCCGGTCTGGGTGTCGAGGCTGGCCTGGGCCTTGGAGACGTCCGAGCCCTTCACGGCGACGGGGCCGAGGGCCAGCTTCTCGTAGTAGCCGTTCTCGGCCTTCTGGGAGCAGGCCACCATGGCCTTGTCCTCGGTGCTGGTCTGGGCGGTGCGCATCTCGGGCTTGGAGCAGTCGAGGGCGGCGAAGGCGGCGGACAGCTCCGGCGGGACGGTGCCCTGGGTCATCGCGGCGCTCAGGTCGGCGGCGCTCGGCGGGGTGGCCGGGGCGCTCGGGGTGCCGGTGGCGGAGGGCGCCGCGGAGCCGGTGGCGGACGGGGCGGTGCTCGCCCCGGTGGCGGCGGCCGACGGGCTGGCGGCCTCGGCGGCCAGCGCCTCACCGACGGCACGGCCCTGCTTGGTGGCGCTCGGGGAGGCCGTCGGGGCGTGGCTGGCGGAGGAGCTCGCACCTGCCGAGGCGGTCGGGGCGGCGCTGCCGGACGGCGCGGCGCTCGGGGTGCCGGAGGCGCCGGCGGACGGCGTCCCGGTGGGCGCGGGCGGGGTGACGCCGCTCGGCGCCACGGCCAGGACCGGACGGAAGTACAGCTTCGCGGTGGTGCCGACCTGGTCGGCCGCGTTCTGCCGGTCGCCGCCCTTGGGGATGTTCACGATGATCGTGCTGTCGCCCTGGGTCTGGACCTCCGCCTCGGAGACACCCATGCCGTTGACGCGGCGCTCGATGATCCCGACGGCGATGTCCATGTTGGACTTGTTGACCGCCTTGGGGTCGGTCGACTTCGCGGTCAGCGTGATGCTGGTGCCACCGGCGAGGTCGATTCCGAGCCGGGGCTTGGTGTTGCCCGTCCCGAACATGAGGGCGACCAGTCCGACGGTGACGACCAGGATGAGGGCCAGCGCCCGCCCTGGGTAGCCGTCGCGCGGGCGCGACTTGGGTGTTGCCACCTTGCTCGTTTCTCCCTGTCCATGCCACATCCCCGACCGGACCCCCGTCCGGCTCGTGGCGGGACGGGGGCATGGCGGTTCTGCGGCCCTGAGGTCCTGTGGGCTCGCGGCACGGTGCCGCGCGGCCTGGCGGTTGCCCGGCCGTACTTACTTGCTCGCGGGAGCCCCGCCCTCGGCATCGCCCTTCTCGGCGCTGTCCTTGGTGAGCGACAGCGGCTTGTCCTCGGCCGGTGCGGCGTCCGCGTCCTCGGCCTCCGGCTCGGGCAGCTCGTCATCGGCGGGGCGGCCGTTGATGATCGCGTCGTACTCCTGGGGGTCCAGGACGGCCGCGACCGCGCTCTTGGTGAAGTGGGTGACCACGCCGGGAGCGATCTCCAGCTCGACGGTCTCGTCGTTGACCGCCTTCACCTGGGCATACAGGCCGCCGATGGTGCGCACCCCCGCCCCGGGCTCCAGCGCCGTCTGCATCTGCTGCATCTGCGACTGGCGCTTCTTCTGCGACCGGAACATGAGCACGATCGCGATGATCGGGAGGAGAAGGATGATGAGGTTCACTGCAGCCAGGGTCCTTTACGGGCCGCCGCCCGGCGGCCTGTGTGGTATGAGTCGGCCCGTCAGGTGAGAGGGGCGGTCCGGCGGAGTCTAGGCGACCCCGAACTGATCGGACAACGCCAAGCATCGCATCCTGCCGCCGAAAGTGGCGACCCTCCGTCTGCACGGTTTCCCCGACTTTCTCCCGCGGCTCCTCCCCTCGGTGCGGCGGCGCCCCGGCCCGGGAACGGTGGACACCTCTCACCCGTTCGGCCCCGGGCCGGTCAACTTCCGTCCGCGGGGAACAGCTCCGGCTGGGCCGTCGGCCCGCCGCGACCGGTCTGGACCGGCGGGGTCCGTACCGGCGGGGTCAGGCCGAGGTGCTGCCAGGCGGCGGCGGTGGCGACCCGGCCGCGCGGGGTGCGGGCGAGCAGGCCCTCGCGAACCAGGAAGGGCTCGGCCACCTCCTCGACCGTCTCGGCCTCCTCCCCCACGGCGACCGCGAGCGTCGACAGACCCACCGGACCGCCGCCGAACAGCCGCAGCAGCGCGTCCAGCACGGCGCGGTCCAGCCGGTCCAGTCCCCGGGCGTCGACCTCGTAGACGTCCAGCGCCTGGGCGGCGATCCGAGCGGTGACCACGCCGTCGTGCCGGACCTGGGCGTAGTCGCGGACCCGGCGCAGCAGCCGGTTGGCGATGCGCGGGGTGCCGCGCGAGCGCCCGGCGATCTCGGCGGCACCGGCCGGGTCCATCTCGACGTCCAGCAGGGCGGCCGAGCGGTGCACCACCCGCTCCAGCTCGTGCGGGGCGTAGAACTCCATGTGCCCGGTGAAGCCGAAGCGGTCCCGCAGCGGCGGGGGCAGCAGCCCCGCCCGGGTGGTGGCGCCGACCAGGGTGAAGGGCGGCAGCTCCAGGGGGATGGCGGTGGCGCCCGGCCCCTTGCCGACGATCACGTCGACCCGGAAGTCCTCCATCGCCATGTAGAGCATCTCCTCGGCCGGCCGGGACATCCGGTGGATCTCGTCGAGGAAGAGCACCTCGCCCTCGGTGAGCGAGGAGAGGATCGCCGCGAGGTCTCCCGCGTGCTGGATCGCCGGGCCGGAGGTGATCCGGATCGGGGCGCCCAGCTCAGCGGCGATGATCATGGACAGGGTGGTCTTGCCGAGTCCGGGCGGCCCGCTCAGCAGCACGTGGTCGGGTGCGCTGCCGCGCTTGCGGGCGGCCTGGAGCACCAGGGACAGCTGCTCGCGCACCCGCTCCTGGCCGATGAACTCCTCCAGCAGCTTGGGGCGCAGCGCCGCCTCCACCGCCTGGTCCTCGCCGTCGGCGGCCGCCGTCACCAGCCGGTCCGCGGGTTCCGGGTCGTACATCCTCGGGGGCTCCAAAGTGTGCGGTGTCGACAAACAGACAGATCGTCAGGGGGCGTCGGGGATCGGCGGTGGCTCAGCGGGCGCGGTTGAGGCCGCGCAGCGCCAGCCGGAGCAGGGCCCCGACGTCCGGCGTCTGCTGGGCCTCGGCCTCCGGGGTGACCGCCGCGACCGCCTCGTCCGCCTCGCGGGGGGCGTAGCCGAGGCCGGTCAGCGCGGAGTGCAGCTGCTCGCTCCACGGCGCCGGGCCGACGGCGACCGGCTTCTGCGCGGGCACCGCGCCGTGCGGGGCGCCCAGCTTGTCCTTGTACTCCAGCAGCAGCTTGGCCGCCTTCGCCTTGCCGATGCCCGGCACGGCGATCAGCGCCTTCTCGTCCCCGCCCGCGACCGCGGCGCGCAGCGCGTCGGGGCTGTGCACCCCGAGGATCGCCTGCGCCAGCTTGGGGCCGACGCCCGGCGCGGCCTGGAGGATCTCGAACACCGCGCGCTCGTCGTCGTCGGCGAAGCCGAACAGGGTCAGCGAGTCCTCCCGGACCACGAGCGAGGTGGCCAGCCGGGCCGGCTCGCCCAGCCGCAGTCCGGCCAGGGTGTTCGGGGTGCACTGCACGGCCATGCCGACCCCGCCGACCTCGACCACCGCGACACCGGAGGAGATGGCCGCCACAGGGCCTTGCACGAAGGCGATCACCGGAAGGTTCCTTTCAGGGGCGTGGAGCGGGAGGTCGAGCGGGCGGCCCGGACGGCGGCCTCCAGGCGGTTGGTCGCCCCGCCGCGCCAGATGTGGCAGATGGCCAGGGCCAGCGCGTCGGCGGCGTCGGCGGGCTTGGGCGGGGCGTCCAGCCGCAGCAGCCGCTGGACCATGGCCGTGACCTGCGCCTTGTCCGCCCGGCCCGAGCCGGTGACGGCGGCCTTGACCTCGCTCGGGGTGTGCAGGGTGACGGGGATGCCGCGCCGGGTGGCGCAGAGCATCGCGACCGCGCTGGCCTGGGCGGTGCCCATCACCGTCCGCACGTTGTGCTGGGCGAAGACCCGCTCGACCGCGACGAGGTCCGGCCGGTGCTCGTCCAGCCAGCCCTCGATCCCCTGCTCGACCAGCAGCAGCCGCTCTCCGATCTCGGCCTCGGCGGGCGTGCGCACCACGCCCACCCCGGCCATCCGCAGCGGCCGGCCCGGCGCCCCCTCGACCACGCCGACCCCGCACCTGGTCAGCCCCGGGTCCACACCCAGCACCCGCACGTCGCGCCCCGCCTCTCCGCTCACCCGCCGTCGGCCTCCGGCGCTCCGGATCCGGTGCGCGGCGAAGGACCTCCGCAGGCTACCGCCCGGGTCCGACATCCGGGTCCGGCGACGCCGCCGACGACACCGGCCCGGCGGTCCTGGGACCACCGGGCCGGGCTGTGAGAACGGTCGATCGGCGCCGTCACTCGGCGTCGAGCTGCGCACCGACCTCGTCGGGGATGTCGAAGTTGGCGAAGACGTTCTGCACGTCGTCGCTGTCCTCGAGCGCGTCGATCAGCTTGAGGATCTTGCGGGCGCCGTCCACGTCCAGCTCGACCTGCATGCTGGGGAGGAAGTTGGCCTCCGCCGAGTCGTAGTCGATGCCGGCGTCGACCAGCGCGCTGCGCACGTCGACCATCTTGGAGGCCTCGGAGATGATCTCGAAGGAGTCGCCGAGGTCGTTGATCTCCTCCGGGTCCTGGTCGAGGACGATCTCGAACAGCTTGTCCTCGTCCACGCCGTCGGCCTTGGGCACGATCACGACGCCCTTGCGGGTGAAGAGGTACGACACCGAGCCCGGGTCGGCCATCGAGCCGCCGTTGCGGGTCATCGCGACGCGCACGTCGGAGGCGGCGCGGTTGCGGTTGTCCGTGAGGCACTCGATCAGGACGGCGACGCCGTTCGGGCCGTAGCCCTCGTACATGATGGTCTGGTAGTCGGCGCCGCCGGCCTCGAGACCGCCACCGCGCTTGACGGCGCGGTTGATGTTGTCGATCGGGACGGAGCTCTTCTTCGCCTTCTGGATGGCGTCGTAGAGGGTCGGGTTGCCCGCCGGGTCGGGACCGCCGGTGCGCGCCGCCACCTCGATGTTCTTGATCATCTTGGCGAAGAGCTTGCCGCGCTTGGCGTCGATCACGGCCTTCTTGTGCTTGGTGGTAGCCCACTTAGAGTGGCCGGACATCGCCAGCTCCTTTACGTCGCCAAAGGGAAATGAAACAGATGAGATCTTACCGGTGTCGTCACCGGTAAGACGCACACGGCCACCGACTCCCTACCGGGCGGCCAGGTGCTCCTCGACCATCCGCACGAAGTAGGCGTGCACGCGGTGGTCGCCGGTGAGCTCCGGGTGGAACGAGGTGGCCAGCAGGTTGCCCTGACGCACGGCCACGATCCGGCTCTCCGGGCCGTCCGCCGCGGGCAGCTCGGCCAGCACCTCGACGCCTGCGCCGACCGCCTCGACCCAGGGGGCGCGGATGAAGACGCCGTGCACCGGCGCGTCGTCCAGGCCCTTGAAGGCGATCCCGGACTCGAAGGACTCGTTCTGGCGCCCGAAGGCGTTGCGGCGCACCGTCATGTCGATGCCGCCGACGCTCTCCTGGTCCTCCCGGCCGTCGAGGATCTTGTCGGCCAGCATGATCATGCCCGCGCAGGTGCCGTACACCGGCATCCCGGCGGCGACCCGCTCGCGCACCGGGTCCATCACGCCGAACAGCAGCGCCAGCTTGGACATGGTGGTGGACTCCCCGCCGGGGATCACCAGCGCGTCGACCTCGGCCAGCTCCTCGGCACGGCGCACCGGACGGGCGAGCGCGTCGGCCTCGGCCAGCGCCACCAGGTGCTCGCGGACGTCGCCCTGGAGGGCGAGGACGCCGATGACTGGAGTGCTCACGGTCTTCAACCTCTATCGATCGTTGCTACGGGAATGCGCGGCACGGCCCGCCGCGCGCTCGGGCGCGACGGCGGGCCAGGTGTGCCGGGGTGCCGGTCTACGGGCGGCGGGCGACTACCAGCCGCGGTTGGCGTAGCGCTCGGTCTCCGGCAGGGTGTCGCAGTTGATGCCGACCATGGCCTCGCCGAGGTTGCGGGAGGCGTCCGCGATGATCTTCGGGTCGTCGTAGAAGGTGGTGGCCTTCACGATGGCGGCGGCGCGCTTGGCCGGGTCGCCCGACTTGAAGATGCCGGAGCCGACGAAGACGCCCTCGGCGCCCAGCTGGCGCATCAGCGCGGCGTCGGCGGGGGTGGCCACGCCACCGGCGGAGAACAGCACGACCGGCAGCTTGCCCAGCTCGGCGACCTCCTTGACCAGCTCGTACGGGGCGCGCAGCTCCTTGGCGGCGGCGTACAGCTCGTTGTGGTCGAGGGCGCGCAGGTGGCCGATCTCGTTCTTGATCTGGCGCAGGTGGCGGACGGCCTCGACGACGTTGCCGGTGCCGGCCTCACCCTTCGAGCGGATCATGGCCGCGCCCTCGGCGATGCGGCGCAGGGCCTCGCCCAGGTTGGTGGCACCGCAGACGAAGGGGGTGGTGAAGGCCCACTTGTCGGAGTGGTTGACCTCGTCGGCCGGGGTCAGCACCTCGGACTCGTCGATGTAGTCGACACCGAGCGACTGCAGGACCTGGGCCTCGACGAAGTGGCCGATGCGGGACTTGGCCATCACCGGGATGGAGACCGCGCCGATGATCTCCTCGATCATGTTCGGGTCCGACATGCGGGCCACGCCGCCGTCCTTGCGGATGTCGGCCGGAACCCGCTCCAGGGCCATGACGGCCACCGCGCCGGCGTCCTCGGCGATCTTCGCCTGCTCGGCGTTGACCACGTCCATGATCACACCGCCCTTGAGCTGCTCGGCCATTCCGCGCTTGACCCGGGCGGTACCGATCTGCGGCTGGTCTGCGGTGGTGGGGGTGGTGGACACGTGAGACCTCACTCGAGAATGAACCAGTGCTATCGCCCTATGGTAGGCGGACCAAGTGACCCCTCCATGTGCCACCAAGTCCAGCCAGGACGACGGGATGCGACAAACGGGCCGTATCCGGGGACCAGCCTAAGCAGGCGCTCCCTCGGGGGTGAGGGCGGGCGGCGGGGCGTCGTCCATCTCGAAGGCCAGGGGGAACGGCGCCTTCCCCGCCAGCCGGAAGTAGCGGACCAGCCGGTGCTCCCGCACCGCCCGCGCCGCCCGGACCGCGTCGTTGTGGAAGCGCCGGGCCATCGGCACCCGCCGCACCGCGGCCGTCAGATCACGGACGGCCTCCTCGCCCCCCGGCTCGGCCACCAGCGCCGCCACCTGCTCCGGCTCCTCGAACACCGCCCGCAGTGCCAGGCTCAGCTGGCTCTCCGCCACCTCGCGGTGCTCGTCCTCGGCCTGCCGGGCCGCGTGCGCCGCGTCCAGCAGCAGCAGCGAGGCCGCCGGGTCCAGCAAGGAGGACGTCGCCAGCTCCATCGCCACCGAGGCGCGCCGCACCAGCTGCGCGTCCAGCGCCGCCCGCGCCGCGTCGATCCTGGCGTGCAGCCGGTCCAGGCGCCCGGCCGTCCAACTCAGGTACATGCCGAACAGCACCACGGCCACGCCGGCCCAGATCCAGGTAGTCACGGGCCGCTACGTTACCGGGTGTCACGGGTCACCCCTGGGCGGTCGCGCTGCGGTAGCTCTCCCGGTCGATGTCGGCGACGTCCACGGCGGTGAACAGCCGCACGCCGGGCCCCGGCTTCACGTGCTCGGCCAGCAGCGCCAGGACGCCCTCGCTGAGCGCCGCCTTCGCCTCCGGCGTGCGACCGGGGAAGATCCGGAACTCGACGAGGACCTGCGCGTCCGCCGCGGTGCCGGTCGTCCCCACGACGAGCAGCTCGCCCTGCCGGAACACCGTCTTGCACGACTCCGGCTTCGCGTCGATGGTCTCCTCCGCGAGCCGGTTGATCGCCCGGCCGAGCGCCGCCGGGTCGAAGGTGCCGGCCAGGCTGGACGAGTAGTCGACGGAGATCTGCGGCATCGTTGCCCCCATGGGTCGCGGTGGTGCGGTGGACCGACCCTAACGCCGCGGACACCCGGCCGGCCCACGGGCCCTCCGTCCGCGGCTCCCGGGGCGCGGCCCGTACGCCGACCGGCCCCGGCTCAGTCCCGACCGGCCCTCGGCTCAGTCCCGGACCGGCCCCCGGCTCAGTCCCGGGCCAGCCCGAACCGGCCGCGCCGCCCGCTGCGGACGTCCTCCTCGACCACCGCCGCCTCCCCGGCCGTCACCGTCTCGTACACCGCCAGGATGTCCGCGCCCACCGTCGACCAGTCGAACCTCCGCACGTGCCGCGAGGCCGCCTCGCGCAGCTGCTCCAGCCGCCGCGGGTCGCCCAGCAGCCGCAGCGCCGTACGGGCCAGCGCGTCCGCGTCCTCCACCGGGAACAGCTCCCCGGCGTCCCCGCCGTCCAGCACCTGCTTGAACGCGTCCAGGTCGCTCGCCAGCACCGGCGCACCCGCCGACATCGCCTCGACCAGGATGATCCCGAAGCTCTCGCCACCGGTGTTCGGCGCCACGTAGAGGTCCACGCTGCGCAGCAGCCGGGCCTTCTCCCGGTCGGACACCATCCCGAGGAACTCCACCTGCGCGCGGACCTCGGGCGCCAGACCGGCGACGGCCTCCTCCTCGTCGCCCTTGCCGGCCACCAGCAGCCGCACGCCCGGCCGCTCGGCCAGGATCGCCGGCAGCGCGGCCAGCAGCGTCGGCAGTCCCTTGCGCGGTTCGTTGATGCGGCCGATGAAGCCGATCGTGCCGGGCTCGCCCCCGGCCGCGTTGCCGGTCCACCGGGGGTCCGGCTCGGCGTCCGCGAAGAAGCCGACGTCCACGCCGTTCGGGATCACCACCGCGTCCCCGCCCAGGTGCTCCACCAGGGTGCGCCGGGCGTACTCCGACACCGCGATCCGGGCCCGCATCTTCTCCAGCCCCGGCTGGAGGATCGGCGAGGCCGCGATCATCGCCCGCGAGCGCGGGTTCGAGGTGTGGAAGGTGCCCACCATCGGCCCGGTCGCCGACCAGGCGGCCAGCATCGACAGGCTCGGCGAGGCCGGCTCGTGCACGTGCAGGATGTCGAAGCGCCCCTCGCGCAGCCACCGCCGCACCCGCGCCGCCGACAGGATGCCGAAACTCAGCCGCGCCACCGACCCGTTGTACGGCACCGCCACCGCCCGCCCGGCCGAGACCACGTACGGCGGCAGCGCCTCGTCGTCCTCGGCCGGCGCCAGCACCGACACCTGGTGCCCCAGGGCGATCAGGTGCTCGGCCAGGTCCCGGATGTGGAACTGCACCCCGCCGGGGACGTCCCAGTCGTACGGGCAGACAATGCCGATCTTCACGGGTTCCTCAAGCTCCTTCGGACGGGTCGTACGGGCGGGCTCAGGACCCGGAGGCCTCGGCCGCGGACTCCACGGCCGGCTCGGCCGCCGACTGCGCGCGCACCGCGGGCGCGGCGCCCACGGCCTCACGGACCGGCAGGTCGGCCAGCCAGAACCGCTGCAGCATGTGCCAGTCCTGGGGGTGCTCGCGGATCCCCCGCTCCCACACCCGCGCCATCGCCTGGGTCATCGCCTGGGTCCGCTCCTTGCGGCCGCCCTCCTCGGGCGCCACCACCTCGGGGTGGATCCGCGCCCGCATCACCGGGCCGTCGTACCAGAGCGTCACCGGCAGCAGCGCCGCCCCGGTCCGCTGGCACAGCGCGGCCGGCCCGGCCGGCATCCGGGTCGCCTCGCCGAAGAAGGACACCTCCAGCCCCGCCTCCGACAGGTCCCGGTCCCCCACCAGGCAGACCAGCCGGCCCTCCCGCAGCCTCCGCGCCAGCGTGCCGATCACGTTCACCGAGCCCCCGGTCAGCGCCAGGACCTCCATGCCCTGGCCCTCCCGGAACGCCACGAAGCGGTCGAACAGCCGCTCCGGCTTCAGCCGCTCCGCGACCGTGGTGAACGGGTAGCCCTGCTGCGCGACCCAGGTGCCCGCCAGGTCCCAGTTGCCCATGTGCGGCAGCGCTATCACCGCGCCCCGCCCGGCCTCCATCGGCTCCCGGAGGTTCTCGAAGCCCTCCACCCGGACGTCCCGGGCCACCCTCGCCCGGCTCCACACCGGCAGCCGGAAGGACTCCATCCAGTACCGCAGGTACGAGCGCATCCCGGCGCGCGACAGGGAGCGCAGCGCGGCCTCGTCCAGCTCCGGACGGACCCGGCGCAGATTCGCCTCCAGCTGGAGCACCCGCTTGCCGCGCCGGCGCCACGCGTAGTCCGCCAGCCGGTCGAACAGCCCCCGCGCCACCGGCTCCGGCAGGTGCTTCAGCACCGCCCACCCCAGCGCGTACGCCCAGTACACCAGTCGGTCCGTCACCGCAGGACGCCCCCCATCAGCTCCCGGCCGCCGCTCGGTCGGCCTCGAACGCCTCCCGGCGCACCGTCAGCATCCGCTGGAACACCGTCACCAGGCTGCCCGCCGCCACCAGCCACAGCGCCACCGGCAGCAGCCACTCCACGTACGGCACCCCGAACTCGTGCAGACCCGCGACCCCGGCCGCCACCAGGCTGGCCACCAGCCGCTCGGCCCGCTCCACCAGTCCCGACACGTCGCACGGCAGGCCCTGGCTCTCCGCCCGCGCCTTGGTGTACGACACCACCAGACCGCTCGCCAGGCAGAAGATCGCCACCGCGCACAGCAGGTTGTCGTCGCCCTTGCCCGCGTACCACATCGCCAGGCCGCCGAAGATCGCCGCGTCCGCGACCCGGTCCAGCGTGGAGTCCAGGAAGGCCCCCCACCGGGTGCTCCGGCCCAGCTGGCGGGCCATGTTGCCGTCCACCAGGTCCGAGAAGATGAAGAGCGTGATCGTGATGGTGCCCCAGAAGAACTCGCCGCGCGGGAAGAACACCAGCGCACCGGCCACCGAACCGGCGGTGCCGACCAGCGTCACGGCGTCCGGGCTCACGCCCAGGCGGATCAGGAACGCGGCGAACGGGGTGAGGACACGTGTGAAGAAGGCACGCGCGTATTTGTTGAGCATGGCCTTCCCAGCCGCTCCGATCTGCCCGGTACCCGCCTGGCGCAACACGCGCTGCAGACGGCCGGACGGATGAGCCCGTCCGGCGCACCCATCGTAGCCACGCCGGGGACACCCTCCGTCGCACGCACCGCCGTACGGGACCGGGGCCACCGCCCGCACACGGGCGGTCACCGGGGCGCCGCAGAACACGCGCGGGGAACGACACCCGACCCTAGACTGCGATGGACAAGCCTCGGCGCCACGGGAGGAGACCCCGATGCCCGACCGCAGCACGGTACGAGCCGGCCAGGCACCCGCCGTCAACGGCCCCCGGGACCTGCGCAACGTCGTCCTGATCGGCTCCAGCGGTGTGGGCAAGACCACCCTCGCCGAATCCCTCGCCCTCGCCGCCGGCGCCGTCGGCCGCGCCGGCCGGGTCGCCGACGGCACCACCGTCTCCGACCACGAGGAGATCGAGCACCAGCAGCAGCGCTCCGTCCAGCTCTCGCTGCTCCCGCTCGAGTGGAAGGGCGTCAAGATCAACCTGCTCGACCCGCCCGGCCACCCCGACTTCACCGCCGACCTGCGGGCCGCCCTGCACGCCGCCGATGCGGCCGTCTTCGTCGTCTCCGCCACCGACCCGGTCACCGCCCCCACCCGAGCCCTCTGGCGCGAGTGCGCCGCCGAGGGCATCCCGCGCGCCATCGCCGTCGCCAAACTCGACCTCGCCCGCAGCAGCTTCGCCGACATCCTCACCGCCTGCCACGACGCCTTCGAGCTCGGCCCGGACACCCTCCGCCCGCTGTTCCTGCCCGTCGTCCACGACGGACACCCCGACGGCAGCGTCGACCTGCTCACCGGCGACACCTACGGCGACGCCACCCCGCTCCCCGACACCGGCCCGGCCCACGACAGCCTCGTCGAGGCCATCTCCGGCCAGGACGACGCCCTCATGGAGCGCTACCTCGCCGGCGAGCCCCTCGACACCGACTCCCTGGAAGCGGGCATGCGCCGCGAGGTCCTCGCCTGCGCCCTCCACCCGGCCGTCCCCACCAGCGAGAACGGCCTCGGCGCCGCCGAACTCCTCGACCTCGTCGCCCACACCTTCCCCGACCCCACCGAACGCACCCGCCCCGCCCCCGCCTGCGACCCCGACGCCCCGCTCGCCGCCCAGGTCGTCCGCGTCACCGGCGACGCCTACGTGGGCCGGATCAGCCTGCTGCGCGTGTACGCCGGCACCCTGCGCCCCGACACCAAGATCCACCTGGTCGGCCCCGCCCACGCCGCGGACCAGAACGGCGACGAACGCGTCACCGCCCTCAGCAGCCCCTTCGGCAAGCTCCAGCGCCCCGTCCCGCACGCCGTCGCCGGCGACCTCGTCTGCGCCGCCAAACTCACCAGCGCCCGGGCCGGCGACACCGTCCACGAGCCCGGCCACCCGGTCGAACTCGACGGCTGGACCCTCCCCGAGCCCCTGCTGCCGATCGCCGTCGAAGCCCACAGCAAGGCCGACGACGACAAGCTCTCCCAGGCCCTCACCCGGCTCACCGCCGAGGACCCGGCCCTGCGCCTGGAACAGAACCCCGACACCCACCAGCTCGTCCTCTGGTGCACCGGCGAGGCCCACGCCGACGTCGTCCTCGACCGACTGCGCACCCGCCACGGCGTCCACGTCGACACCGTCGAGCCCAAGGTCGCCCTGCGCGAGACCTTCGGCACCGCCGCCGCCGGCCACGGCCGCCTGGTCAAGCAGTCCGGCGGCCACGGCCAGTACGCCATCTGCGACCTCGAGGTCGAACCCCTTCCCGCCGGCTCCGGGTTCGAGTTCCAGGAACACGTCGTCGGCGGCGCCGTCCCCAAGCACTTCATCCCGTCCGTCGAGAAGGGCGTCCGCGCCCAGCTCGCCAAGGGCGTCGCCACCGGCCACCCGCTGGTCGACGTCCGGGTCACCCTCACCGACGGCAAGGCGCACTCCGTCGACTCCTCCGACGCCGCCTTCCAGAACGCCGCCGCGCTCGCCCTGCGCGACGCCGCCGAGCACGCCGTCATCCGGCTGCTCGAACCCGTCGCCGCCGTCAGCGTCCTGCTGCCGGACGAGTACCTCGGCGCCGTGCTCGGCGACCTCTCCGCCCGCCGGGGCAGGGTCCTCGGCACCGAGACGGGCGGGACGGGCCTCACCCTGCTGCGTGCCGAGGTCCCCGAACTCGAACTCGTCCGGTACCCGCTGGACCTGCGCTCGCTCACCCACGGCACGGCCGAGTTCTCCCGGGCCTACCTGCGCCACGAGCCCATGCCCACCGCGCTGGCCGGGCGCTACACCGACTGAGTGCTCCCGGCACGCCGGGGCAGCGCGCACGCCGCCGTGCCCCCCGGCATCCGGTGCCGGTTGCGCGCCACCCACCGGTACACCAGCGCCGCCACCGGCCGCACCGGCGCCAGGGTCAGCACCGCCCCGAGGTACGCCCACGCGCCCCCGGAGCGCATCAGCAGCCGCGCCACCGCCTGCGCGCCCCCGTACACCCGGCCCGCCGGCGTCACCCACAGCACCTCGCGCTCGGCCCGCTCGGCCGACACCTCGCCCCGGCCGCCCGCGAGCGCGTCCAGCTCCGCCAGCCCGGCGAACTGGAACGGCACCGCCTCCCAGCCCCCCGAGGCCAGCGTCTGCCGCAGGTACCGCTCCGCCCACCGCGCGCAGGACGAGCAGAACGCGCAGTCCCCGTCGAAGACCAGCACCGGATCCTTCATCACAGCCCCCTTCGCCATTCCGTCACCGTCCATCCTCCTCCGCCCCCGCCCGGCCGGTCCGGGCGGGTATCGACCTGCCGGAAGCTGGGCATCATGCCCCTCAGGCCGGGTGTGGCCCGATCGTGACGGTTCGTGACGGCACTTCAGACGATCATCCGCGCGGGGGTGCCACGGCACGGTAACCTGCCGCTGACAAGGGGAGGAGGGGACGCCACCGTGACCACGCTCGACATGACTCCGGGAGCGCAGATACCCCGGACCGACGCCGGCCCGCAGACCGCCGTCACCCAGGCGCTCTCCTCGGCCGCGTACCGGGACGGCGAGATCGGCACGTTCGTCCAGGACGTCACCGACGCCACGGTGAAGAAGGGCCGCTTCGCCCTCTTCCGCCCCAACATCGGCGAGGCCTTCAGCAAGGCGCTGATCTCCCGCGCCCTCGCCGGCGACCGCAAGCCCCTCGTCCCCTCCTTCGGCGTCAACACCCGCCAGGTCGTCGAGCACTGCCTGGCCGCCGAGGAACTGCGCAACGCCCGCGACCGGCAGCTCAGCACCGTCACGGTCGTCACCGGCCTGCTCTTCCTCCCCGGCACCCTGCTCTGGCTCGGTGCCTTCCAACTGCGCGCCTGGCTCAAGCGGGACAGGAGCCGCGGCGCCGACGTCTTCGGCGGCCTCGCACTCGTCGCGGTCGGCGCCCTCGCCGTCCTGCTCGCCGTGCGCCCGCCGGCGGCCGGCGTCCTCGGCGTCTACCTGCGGATCACCGTGCTCGCCCCGGTGATCGGCTGGTACCTGGCCCGCCGGATCGTCGAACGCTCCGCCAGGGACCTGCGCACCCGCTGGCAGGACCTGGTCGAGGGCAACGCCGTCGCCGCCACCGTGGCCAAGGCCGTCCCGCGCGACGACCTGGACAAGAAGGCCAACGAGCTGCGCGACAAGCTCGGCCGCCTGGACGCGGAGCAGGAGACCAACGTTCACCACTACGCCGGGCCGAAGGGCATCCTCGGCGCCGGCCGCCGCTGGGGCGAGTGGCGCCTGGCCGACACCCTGCACCCCGCCGAGGGCCACGTCGACTTCCGCGCCTTCCACCCCTGGGACCTGGTCCGCCGGATCTCCGCCCACCTCAAGGGCCTCGGCGTCAGCCACGTCGCCAACAGCGGCATCCCCGACGTCGCCGTCAAGCAGTGGGTGGTCTTCGACATCAGCGAGGGCGCCGACGAGATCAGCCGCCCGGGCGGCGCCGACATGGACGGCGACCGGATGCGCGACTTCGCCGTGCAGAGCATCGCCGACCGGCAGACCTTTCCCGGCGGCCCGCGGCACTACCTGGCCACCCAGTTCATCACCCACGACGGCAAGCTGGTCATCACCTTCACCGTGACGGTGACCCTGCTGGCCGACGTCCTGAGCATCTCGGTAGCCGGCTACGCGCTCGGGCCGGTCAAGGGCGTCTTCTTCGACAAGCCCAAGGACAAGGAGAAGTCGGTCGCGAAGACGGTGAGGTTCTGGGAGGAGCGCACCGTCAAGCTGCCGCTGATCGACAACGACGAGGTGGTCCGCCAGGCCGTCCGCGCCCCGTTCCACCGGATGCCCGGGCTGCTCGGCTGGCTGGGCGGCGGCCTCGGCCTGCCCGAGCCGTTCGGCCTGCGGCACGCCTGGGTCGCCACCGCGTGGAACAACCGCTCCATGGTCGACAATGCGCTCAACGCGTCCGTCCCGGTGCTCAACGCGGTGCACAGCGCCACGCTGGAGTTCCTCCGGGAGCACGACCTGGACGCGGACCGCTTCTTCAAGAACCGCACCTCGATCATCAAGTCCGAGGCGCAGGGCAGCCGCCCGTACCAGGTCGACCGGTTCGACGCCGGCTGATCCGAGCGACACCGCGGGCCTGCCACCGAACTCCTCGGTGGCAGGCCCGTCTTCGTGCGCGTGTCCGGCTCAGCCCTGCGGCCAGACCTCGGCCAGCATCTTCCGGGTGTCCGCCAGCAGCTGCGGCAGCACCTTGGTGTGGCCGACCACCGGCATGAAGTTGGTGTCCCCGCCCCAGCGCGGCACCACGTGCTGGTGCAGGTGCGCCGCGATCCCGGCACCGGCGGCCGCGCCCTGGTTCATCCCGATGTTGAACCCGTGCGCCCCGGAGGCCGCCCGCAGTGCGGTCATCGCCTTCTTGGTGAAGTCGGCCAGCTCGGCCGTCTCCGCCTCGTCCAGGTCGGTGTAGTCGGCCACGTGCCGGTAGGGGACCACCATCAGGTGCCCGCCGTTGTACGGGTAGAGGTTCAGCACCGCGAACACGGCGCTCCCCCGGGCGATGACCAGCCCGTCCTCGTCGCTCAGCGCGGGGATCGAGCAGAACGGGCAACCGTCGTCCGGAGCCGGACCGGTGGGCTTGTTCTCACCCTGGATGTACGCCATCCGATGGGGCGTCCACAGGCGGCGGAAGCCGTCCGGCTCACCGACGCCCCGCTGCAGTTCCGGCTCAGTCGTCATGCTGATCAGCATATTCGCCCGGCCGTGGTTGCGAAGCAGCGCGGGGCGGACTCGTTGAGAGCCCGCCCCGCGCACGACCGTCCGACGACGGCGTCAGACCTGGATCCGGTTCTTCACCGCGTCCACGATCTCCTGGACGGCGTCCGCGACCGGCACGCCGTTCTTCTGCTCGCCGTTGCGGTAGCGGAAGGAGACGGCACCCGCCTCGACGTCGTCGTTGCCCGCGATGAGCATGTACGGGACCTTGCTCTTCTGGGCGTTGCGGATCTTCTTCTGCATCCGGTCGTCCGAGGTGTCCACCTCGACGCGGATCCCGTGCTTCCTGAGCTCGGCCGCCACCTCCAGCAGGTACGGCACGTGCTCGTCGGTGATCGGGATGCCGGCCACGGTGACGGGGGCGAGCCACGGCGGCATGGCGCCCGCGTAGTGCTCCAGCAGCACCGCGAAGAAGCGCTCGATCGAGCCGAACAGCGCGCGGTGGATCATGACCGGCCGCTGGCGGGAGCCGTCCGCCGCGGTGTACTCCAGGTCGAAGCGCTCGGGCAGGTTGAAGTCGAGCTGGATGGTCGACATCTGCCAGGTGCGGCCGATGGCGTCCTTGGCCTGCACCGAGATCTTCGGGCCGTAGAAGGCCGCGCCGCCCGGGTCCGGCACCAGCGGCAGGCCCTGCTTCTCGGCCACGCTGGCGAGGACGGCGGTGGCCTCCTCCCAGGCCTCGTCCGTCCCGACGAACTTCTCCGGGTCCTTGGTCGACAGCTCCAGGTAGAAGTCGGTCAGGCCGTAGTCGCGGAGCAGGTTGAGCACGAAGGTCAGGGTGGAGTCGAGCTCCTCCGCCATCTGCTCGCGGGTGCAGTAGATGTGGGCGTCGTCCTGGGTGAAGCCGCGGGCCCGGGTCAGGCCGTGCACCACGCCGGACTTCTCGTACCGGTACACCGTCCCGAACTCGAAGAGGCGCAGCGGCAGTTCACGGTACGAGCGGCCGCGCGCGTCGAAGATCAGGTTGTGCATCGGGCAGTTCATCGGCTTGAGGTAGTAGTCCACGCCCTCGTCGAGCTGCATGGGCGGGTACATGCCGTCCGCGTACCAGTCCAGGTGGCCGCTCTTCTCGAAGAGCTTCCCCTTGGTGGCGTGCGGGGTGTAGACGAACTCGTAGCCCTCCTCCTCGTGCCGGCGGCGCGAGTAGTCCTCCATGGCGCGGCGGATGATGCCGCCCTTGGGGTGGAAGACGGCGAGGCCGGAGCCGATCTCCTCGGGGATGGAGAAGAGGTCGAGCTCGCTGCCGAGCTTGCGGTGGTCGCGCTTCTCGGCCTCGGCGAGGAAGTCGAGGTGGGCCTTCAGCTCGTCCTTGGTCGGCCAGGCGGTGCCGTAGATCCGCTGGAGCATCGGGTTCTTCTCGCTGCCGCGCCAGTACGCGGCGGCGTTGCGCATCAGCTTGAACGCCGGGATGTGCCGGGTGCTGGGCAGGTGCGGGCCGCGGCAGAGGTCGCCCCAGCACTGCTCGCCGGTCTTGGCGTCCAGGTTGTCGTAGATGGTGAGTTCACCGGCGCCGACCTCGACGTCGGCACCCTCGCCGGCGGTGGCGGCGGAGCCCTTGAGGCCGATCAGCTCGAGCTTGTACGGCTCGGCGGCCAGCTCCTCGCGGGCGGACTCGTCGGTGACCACGCGGCGGGAGAACTTCTGCCCGCGCTTGATGATCTCCTGCATCTTCTTCTCGATGGCCTTGAGGTCATCGGGGTGGAACGGCTTCTCGACGTCGAAGTCGTAGTAGAAGCCGTCCTTGACCGGCGGGCCGATGCCGAGCTTGGCCTCCGGGTAGAGCTGCTGCACGGCCTGGGCCATGACGTGCGCGGTGGAGTGGCGCAGGATGTCGAGGCCGTCCTTGCTGCCGATCGCGACCGGCTCGACCTCCTCGCCGTCCTGGACGACGTAGGAGAGGTCCTTGAGCTGGCCGCCGACGCGGGCGGCGATGATCGAGCGGTCGTCGGCGAAGAGCTCGGCGGCCGTAGTGCCCGTGGTCACCACGCGCTCTTCCCGATCGGGTTCGCGGCTGATGATTACCCGGACGTCCGTCACCGGTCTCTCCTGACGTGCTGGATTCAGAGGGCGCAACACTGCGCTGCGCGTGACGATGGTACCGAGAGCGCCACCCGCACCGTGCACTCAGGACCTGTCCCCGCCGTCCTCCAGCCCCTTCAGCAGTTGCTCGCGGTCGCCCTGGTCCCAGCCGCACAGCTCGAGGCCGCGCGGCCGGGTCAGCCGCCGGAAGCCGTCGCGGCGCTCCAGCCGGCCGGAGACCCTGACCGGGACGCCGGACAGGTGGGCCTCGGCGGCGAGCCGGTAGTCGGGGTCGGGGAGGCGGAGCTTGAGTTCGCGGACGTCGGCCCCGCCGAGCACCCGCAGCCGTACCGCGCCGGGCCCGGCCGGGTCGGCGCGCTTGAGGCGGACGACCACGCCCACCACGGTGACGTCGACGGCGGGCTCGATCCGCTCCAGCAGCTCGGCGGCCTCGGCCAGGGCGGGCAGGTCGCCGGGCGAGAAGTCGAGGTCGATCCGGCGGTCGCCGAAGCCGCCCGGGGTCCCGGCGGCCGGCGACCAGGCGACGGTGAGCCGGGCGGCGGTCGCGCCGCGCACCAGGTCCTCGACGGACCGGACCAGTTCGCGGCTGACCCCGGACCGGACGGCGTTCTCGAAGGCCTCGGGCCCGCCGCTGACCCGGCGGTAGTCCACGGCGTCGCGCAGCGCCTCCAGGGCGCGCACCAGGGTGGTGACGACGGCCCGCCCCTCCGGGGCCGGGGTGTAGGCGGTCAGGGCGGCGCCCTGCTCGACGGCCCCCTGCTCGATGACCAGGACGCGGTCGAGGAACTCCCCTGCGGGACCGTCCAGCCGGGCGCCGAAGTAGGCGGCGGTGGCGCGGTCCGCCTTGGCTCCGGCGGCGAGCATCGCGCGGGCCGCCCGCTGGAGCCGCTCGGCGTCGTCCCAGGGGGTGGCGTCGGCGGGGCCGGGCAGCTCGCGGCGCCAGCGCAGTTCGTCCCCGGGGACGGCGAGGGCGAGCAGGATCGGGCGGGCGGAGGGGGTGCGGGAGCGGGAGAGGGCGGTGACGGCGTCGGCGAGGAGGTCGACCGCGTCGTCGAAGCCGTCCCCGGCGGGCACGAGGAGGCTGGTGCCGGGTTCGCCGTCCGGCGGGGTCCAGCGCCCGTACCGGGCGGCGGGGCCGCCGCGTCGGACCCAGCCGTGCCGGGCGAGCAGGATGGTCAGCACCGCGGGGTCGACGGTGGCCGGGTCGGGCAGGGCCCGGGACGGGTCCTCCGGTCCGTGCGGCAGTGTCATGGGTCCACTTCCTCGCTGCCGGGGCCGGGCCGTCACGGGCTCGCGCCCGCGCCGACCCGGGCCATGATCTCGCAGAGCGCGCGGTCGTCGAAGACCTTGTCGGTGGGCACCCGGACGTTGGTGCGCCGCTGCCCGGTGACGGGGTGGCCGGCCAGGTTGACCCAGTAGCAGCAGTGCCGCAGCTCCAGGGCGTCCGGGCGGGCCCGCAACCAGTGGTCGACCCGCCGGGGCAGCAGCATCACGACCAGGATCCGCGGGACGGCGACCCTGGCGCGGGCGAGCTTGCGCAGGTGGTCGTTGTCCAGGGTGAAGCTGAAGAACGGCCCGGCCGGATCGGGGGCGACCTGCTGGGTGGCCTTCAGCTGGATCTTGATGGTGACCTCGTCGTCCACCTCGTGCGCCCGCGAGCCGTGGCTGACCTGCCAGTCGATGCCGTTGTCCGGGAACGGCTGGGACAGCGAGCAGCCGGCCGCCGCGGCGACCGCGTGCAGGTAGCCGACCTGCAGCGTCTCCATGCACGCGGTGACCGCGAGGTTGCCCCGCAGCACGGCGGCCGCCTCCTCGGGCTGCGGCTGTGTCAGTGCCATCGCCCGCGCCCTCCCCAGGCTCCGGGCCCGCCCGGTACCGGACGGGACGCCCGTGGGCAGGATCCCCGGTCGGAGCTGGGCCAAACGGGTTGAGCGGGCGTCAGGAACGGGTATCACCCCGGCGCGGAACGCACGCCTGAGGGGCAGTCATGCAGCAGCACTGGTACACCGGCCCGCTCGCCTCCTTCGACACCGAGACCACCGGCGTGGACGTCGAGACCGATCGGATCGTCTCGGCCGCACTCGTCGTCCAACTCGCCCCGGGCGCACCGGTGCGGACCACCACCTGGCTCGCCGATCCGGGCGTGCCGATCCCGGACGGCGCCCGCGCGGTGCACGGCATCTCCGACGAGCAGGTCCGGGTGCACGGCCGGCCGGCCGGCGCGGTGGTGGCCGAGGTGACCCGCGCCCTGGCGGCCCAGGCGCGGGCCGGGCTCCCGGTGGTGGTGATGAACGCGCCCTACGATCTGACGCTGCTGGACCGGGAGTTGCGCCGTCACCACGGGCTGACGCTGACCGGCGGCCTGGACGGCGCCGCGCTGGTGGTGCTGGATCCGCGGGTGCTGGACAAGCACGTGGACCGCTACCGCAGGGGCCGCCGGACGCTGACCGACCTGTGCGCCCACTACGGGGTCGACCTGGCCGGGGCGCACGACGCCGCGGCGGACGCGACGGCCGCGCTCTCGCTGACCCGGCGCATAGGCGCCCGCTACCCGGCGGCCCTGGGCGGGCTGACGGCGGCGGAGCTCCACCTGCGGCAGGCGGTGTGGCACGCGGCACAGGCGCGGGGGCTGCAGAGCTGGTTCGACCGCTCGGGGGCCCAGGAGCGGGTGGACCTGTCCTGGCCGCTGCGGCCGGCCCGGTGCGGCTGCGGGCGCCGGCTGGAGCCCGACCACGGCTGCGAGGCGGCGGCGTAGCGGCGGTTTCCACCCGGACGCGCCGCAGGCCCCGACCGGTTTCCTGGTCAGGGCCTGCGTGCTGTCCGGTGGGCGATACTGGGATCGAACCAGTGACCCCTTCGGTGTGAACGAAGTGCTCTCCCGCTGAGCTAATCGCCCGGGCAACGAGAAGAACTGTAGCACCGGTCGGGGGCGGTCGTACAACTCGCTCCAGCGGGGGTACGGACGGCTCATCCGCAGAACTCGTACTCCGCGCGGAAGGTGACTGGCCCTCAGCCGCATTACTGACGGCGCTTCGGGTGGGAATCCGGAAATACATGTGAGGCCCAGCCGAAAATCGGCTGGGCCTCACATATCACAATGCATTCCGGTGGGCGATACTGGGATCGAACCAGTGACCCCTTCGGTGTGAACGAAGTGCTCTCCCGCTGAGCTAATCGCCCGGGTGCAGGGAAAACATTACCGCATCCGGGAGGGCCGGCGCGAGCTCGCCCTGGAGCTGCCCGGCCTGGTCGTGCGCGCCGACGACGCCGCCCTGGGCCTGGAGAAGTTCG
>NZ_JBEPAK010000007.1:0-72477 GCF_040298565.1 Kitasatospora sp. NPDC001539
CAGGCGGAAGAGCTCCTTCAGCTCCTCGGGGTCGGTCTCCCGGCGCTCCATCACGTCGAGGACGGTGAGCTGCCGGTGCACCAGGCCCTGGGTGCGGCGGGCGAGGCTGAGCACCGGCGGCGAGCGGCCTCCGCAGCTTCCGCAGCCGGTCGCACCACCGACACGGCACACCGGGACGGCCGGCCCTGGGCCGCCTATGTCGACCCGCAGCCTCGTTCACACGGCTGATCAGGCGCCGGCCTCCCCATGCGGTGTGGGAAGCAGCGGTCGTCGCAGCTGTGAAGGAAGCCGGGGAGCCCTCGGCTCGCCCCTGGTCGCTCCTGCGGGGCCGCTGGTAGGCCCACGTCGGCCCGGCGATCCCCGCCCAGCCCCGGCGCGGCGCCCGCCCAACCGCGTGGGAAGTCGGCCCAACCGACTTCCCACGCCCCTCGCGCCACCCCCGACCACCCCGGCTCGACCGCCGCCCGGGCCCCGGCGTCGAGTGGCGGCCTCCGCAGCTTCCGCAGCCGATCGCACCACCGACACGGCACACCGGGACGGCCAGCCCTGGGCCGCCTGTGTCGACCCGCAGCGTCGTTCACACGGCCGCTCGGGGGCCGACCTCCGAATGCGTGCGGGAAGCAGCGGTCGTCGTGGGGGTGGAGAAGCGGGGAGCCCTTCGGCTCGCCCCTGGTCGCTCCTGTAGGACTGTTGGTAGGCCCACACACACCTGCTTCGCACCCCGCAGGGCTGCCCGTCGTCTTCGCCCTGGCCAGCGCGACGGCGGCCGAGCGCGAGACATGCTCCACGCCTGAATGGAGCCAACAGAACTGCGCAACGCCCAAGTCCCCACAGCTGTCAGCCCATTGAGTAGGCCATGGGGAAGAGGCCGCCGTGACAGGTGTGGACGACTTGTGGGCCGGATCGAGCCGCTGCTGCCGGTGCGGCAGCAGTCGGCTTCACAAGCTCGGCCGCCCGCAGGAGATCCCGTTCGTGCTGCACACCGGAATCCAGTGGGAGTGGCTGCCTCAGAGGTCGGCTTCGGTTCGGGCATGACATGCTGGCGCCCCCTGCGGGACTGGCACGAGGCCGGGGTGTGGGACCGGCTGCACCGGGTGCTGCTGACCGAACTGCACCGCCCGGCGAGCTGCACTGGCCGCGGCGGTGATCGACGGCCCGTACCGCCAGGCCCGTCGCGGCGGCCCAAAGGGACCGAGAGCGGTCGGCCGCGCCACCGGCCGAGGCAGTTGTTCGCTGACTGACCGGCGCTACGACTTCGACAAGTACCGTCGACTCCTGTGGAAGCGAGGCATCAAGCCCGTCATTGCTCGCCGGGGTGTGCCGCGCGGCTCCGGGCTCGGAGCCGCGCGGTGGGTCGTGGAGCGGACCAACGCCTGGCTCCTCGGCTCCGGCGCCTGCGGATCCGCTGGGAAATCCGCGACGACATCGACGAGGCCTTCCTCGAAGGGGCCTGCGAGCAATAGTCAATACCTGTGGATGGGTTGTTCATGATGTTGGTGGGTTGGTTCCCTGGATGACCTGCCAGCCGGATACCGGGGTGGCTGACGTGAGGTGTCGGACACCTCGGCCTCGGAGGGTCACGAGCGCGGTGTGGACGGGGTCGAGCTCCTCGACGGAGCGGTGATAGGCGAGGATCTGCGTCAGTTCCAGGTCGATGGCTTCCACGGCGTCGCGGGTGTAGGCGAAGCGGGCTCCGCGACGAACGGGCCCGAGCGTGCAGCGCACGGTGGCGGTGGCCTCGGTCGCGGTCACAACGGTGACCTGGTCGATCTGCAGTTCCACCTCGACCGCGCGCTTGTCCGGGTTGGCGTGCTCGGTCATGCCGCCGCCTCGGCGCGCTCGACCAGGACGCCGTTCTCGAAGCTGGCGCCAGAACGAACGACGGCGACGAGGTGGGCTCCGGTGATCGCGCGCCAGCGGGCCTGGGCGGACTCGACGAGCTTGAACACCATCGCGAGGGCCGCGGCGGGACTGCCGGCCCCGCGGGTGACCTTGGTCCGCAGCTTGACCGTGGAGAACGTGGACTCGATCGGGTTGGTGGTCCGCAGGTGGACCCAGTGCTCGGCCGGGAAGTCGTAGAACGCCAGCAGCTCGTCCCGGCCGTCGATGATCTTCGCGACGGCCTTGGGCCACTTCGTGCCGTAGGTGCGGGCGAACTCCTCGATCGCCTTCTCGGCGTGGGCACGGTCCTCCGCGTTGTAGACCTCCTGCATCGCCTTCGTTGCCCCTGACTGCGCGGACTTCGGAAGACAGTTTGTGACATTCCGGGCCTTGTGCACCCAGCAGCGCTGGTGCCGGGCGGCCGGGAACACCTCGATCAGAGCCTTCCACAGGCCCATCGCACCGTCTCCGATGACCAGCTCGGGGTCGCGCATCCCGCGTCTGCGGCAGTCCCGCAGCAGGTCGGCCCAGGACTCGGTGGACTCGCGCAGGCCCTCGGCCAGGGCGATCAGTTCCTTGGTGCCGTCCAGCCGGACGCCGAGCAGGACCAGCACGCACGAGTGGGCTTGGCCGAGCCGGACCTTGGGGTGGACTCCGTCGGCCCAGACGTAGACGAAGTCGCGGTCGGACAGGTCCCGGTCCTGGAAGGCGGCGTGATCGTCGCTCCACTGCTTCGTCAGCCGGGTCACGGTCGCCGGTGACAGCCCGGCGGTGCCGCCGAGGAACTGCTCCAGCGCGGGCACGAAGTCGCCGGAGGACAGTCCGTGCAGGTAGAGCAGTGGGAGGACCTCGGAGATCTTCGGCGACTTGCGGCACCACGGGGCGAGGATCTTCGAGGAGAACCGCTTGCGTTCGCCGGTGGTCTCGTCGACGCGGCGGTCGTTGACGCGGGGAGCGGTGAGCTGGACCGGGCCGGCTGCGGTGACCACGGTCCGGGGCCGGTGATGGCCGTTGCGGACCACCAGGCGCCGTCCGTGCTCGTCGGTCTCGGCTGCCAACTCGGCTATGTACTGGTTGACTTCCGCTTCCAGCGCGGCGGCCAGCATCCGCCGGGCTCCCTCGCGGACGAGCTCGTCGAGCAGGGAGCCGGACTGGGTCGAGCCGTCGTCGGTGACTACGCTGAGCACGGGCGTGCCTTCCCGACCCGCGCTGCAACGCGGGCCTACTCGGAGACCTTACGGATCATTCGGGAAGGTACGCCCTTCGCGTCGCTCCCGGCACCGATCCACAGGTTCAGAGAATTCCTCCACCTGCTGCGTCATCGCCTGTCGACGCGTCCGCTCCCGCCGCAGGCCGAGACCCGGTCACAGCGGGGCCGGACCCCGGTCGGGAGTGCGGGGCCGGTCCCGCAGACGGCTCTCCATCGCCGTGCTGACCTGCTGCAAACCCGGCCACCGGTCCCGGCTGATCTACCGGCCGCGCCGGGACGACGGTCAACGCGACGGTCGCAGGAGCTTCTCCTGGCGCGACTACGCAATCTGCTGACCGCCGCCCATCAGCAGCTCGGCGGCCCGATCGTGCTGGTCCGGGACAATCTCAACGTCCATGAGGCCGCCGGCCTGCGGCAGCGGGCAGCAGCCCGGGAGTGGCTCACCGTCTACGACCTGCCGCCCTACGCGCCCGGCCTCAACCCCGTCGAAGGGATCCGGTCGCTGCTGCGGCGCGGCTGGCTCTCCAACGTCGCCTTCAGCACACCACCCACCCGAGCACCTTCTCCAGCGCATCCGGCGCGGCCTACGGCACATCCGGTACCGCAGCGAACTCATGGACGGCTGCCTCGCCGAGACCGGCCTGACGATCAGACCCACCTGAGCGGCCCGCCCGCATCACGAGTTCAACCGCGGTCATGCAGGGCGGCCGCGAGTGCCTCGGCCAGGGTCACGGGCGGGCGGCCGATCAGGCGGCGCAAGTCGCCGGAGTCGGTGTACATCTCGCCGCGGGCCATACCGCGGTCAGCGTCAGCGAGGACCTCCGCCAGCTCGGCGGGTAGGCCGGCGGAGGCCAGTACCTGGGCGAAGTCGGCCACCGGGAGGTCAGCGTAGGTAACCTGCTTTCCGGCCGCAGCGGAGATCGCGGCGGCGAGCTCGGTCAGGGTGAAGGATTCGTCGCCGCCGAGCTCGTACACGGCGCCGGTGTGGCCTTCGCCGGTGAGGACGACCGCTGCGGCCTCGGCGTAGTCGGCGCGGGAGGCGGCGCTGATCCGCCCCTCGCCTGCGGCGCCGACGACCGCACCGTTCTGCAGGATCTGCGGCAGTTGGCCGGTGTAGTTCTCCAGGTACCAGCCGTTGCGCAGCAGCACGCTGGGGATCCCGTGGTCCCGCAGATACGCCTCGGTCTCGCCGTGCGTGGCGCCGATGACGGTGGTGGCCGTGTCCGCGTGCGTCGTGCTCGTGTACGCCACCAGCGACACGCCTGCGGACGCCGCGGCGTCGATCACGCGGCGGTGGTTGGCGACCCGCTCGTCCACGGGGACCGAGGCCGAGATCAGCAGCAGCCTTTCCGCCCCCGCGAATGCCTCGGCCAGGCCGTCGGTGTCCGCGAAGTCGGCGCGGCGCACCGTGATGCCCCGGTCGGCCAGATCCTTGATCCCGGTGATGTCCCGGCCGGTCGCGACGATGTCCGCGGCCGGGATCCCACGCCGCAGCAGTGCCTCGACGGTGAGCCTGCCCAGCTGGCCGGTGGCTCCGGTGACGACGATCGACATGATGGTCATTCCTTCCTTCCGCGCGTGCCTCGCACGCCTGCCGCGGTCCGTCCGCCGCGGGATGGAACACAGAATGACCTGGACACTTTCTGTTGGGGAGTAGCCACTTCTTGGTACGGTACTTACCGCAGCGAAAGCATCGAGGTGAGCCGTATGACTGCTGCCGAGAATGTGACCGGGCCCATGCCGTCATTCGATCCGTACGAGCGCGGCTGCCCGTCGCGGGACCTGCTCGATCAGATCGGCAGCAAGTGGGCGGTCCTCGTGCTCGGCGAACTCGGCCGGAACGGGGCCTCCCGGTTCAGCCAGCTCCGGCACGCGCTGGCGGGCGTGAGCGAGAAGATGCTCACCCAGACGCTGCGCACCCTCGAACGCGACGGGCTGGTCAGCCGGACCATCTATCCAGAGGTGCCGCCGCACGTGGAGTATGAGCTGACCGCGCTGGGCCAGACGCTACGGGAACCGCTGAAGGCGCTCACGGAGTGGTCCGTGCTGCACATTGAAGAAGTCATCGCCGCCCGCGAAGAGTACGACGACCGCACTGAGCGAACCAGGTGATCAGCGGCGGCCAGCGGTCTGGTCACAGACGGCCGCCTCGCCGAGACCGGCCCGGCAATCAGACCCACCTGATCCACCCGGCGACATCACCAGTTCAATCTCAGAGCGGGGATGCCGGTCCCACCGAGATCGACAGCGACCTGAGCGGGCGTCTCGGGCGGGACCTCGACGCGGATCAAGACGAACTCGGGCTTCGACTGCGGCAGGGGCCGACTCACGGGAAGATCCTCTCCCGAAGGACCGGCCCGGCAGCGTCTCGGCGTTCTTGTTCGGTGCGGTAGGGGCGGGCGTAGGCCCATTCGTCGAGCAGCGTGCGGTTGAAGCGTTCGACCTTGCCGTTGGTCTGGGGCCGGTAGGGGCGGGTTCGCTTGTGCGCGATGCCCTCGGCGGCGAGGGCATCGCGCCAAGGGTGCGAGCGGTAGCAGGCGCCGTTGTCCGTCATGACGCGCTGGACGGTGATGCCGGCCCGGGCGAAGAACGCGTTCGCCCGGGTCCAGAACGCGGCGGCGGTCTCCTTGCGCTCGTCGGGCAGGATCTCGCTGTAGGCCAGGCGGGAGTGGTCGTCGACGGCGTTGTGCAGGTAGCTGTAGCCCGCTCCGGAGCGGGTCTTGCGCCCGGCTTGGCGGCCCAGGGACTTGTGGCCGCCGCCGTCCGGGAAGTTGCCCAGCTTCTTGACGTCGACGTGGACCAGCTCACCCGGTGCGGCGCGTTCGTAGCGCCGCACCGGGCGTCCGGTGGCGCGGTCGAGGTGCGCCAGGCGGGCGAGTCGGTAGCGGACCAGGACCCGGTGGACGGTGGCCGGGTTGAGACGCAGTAGATAGGCGATGCGGGCCGGTCCCCAACGGCGTAGCACGCGGACCTTGACGATCCGCCGCTCGGTGCGGGAGGGCAGTCGGCGTGGGCTGCGGTGCGGCCGGCTGGAGCGGTCGCTCATCCCGGCTTCGCCCAGCGCCCGGTAGCGGTCGGCCCAGCGCTTGGCCGTGGTCGGCGAGCCTGGAAGCGTTCGGCGGCCCTGCGAAGCGGCCAGCCGTCCTCGACCACGCAGCGGGCCAGGCGCAGGCGTCCGGTCTCGGTCAGCGGTGCGTTACGGTGTGGCATGAGGGCCTTTCTGGGAGCCGGTGCAGATGTCGCAATCCACACCGAGCCAGAAGGCCCTCACTCATTTCAAGATCGCCAGGCCGTGAACCCCGTCACCAACCTCCGTGGTCAGAACACCTAGCGAGTATGCCCGTCGCCAGCACAGCGGGCGGCAGCGGCCGTCGGCGGCGAGGTGGGTCGTGGTGGTCAGCCCACCGCGGGAGCGTCCGACGGCGCGGTAGCCGGACTCGTCGGCCGGGGCCCCTTCGGACGGGCCCCGGCCGCGTTCCGGCGTGCGCGCATGATCACGGCGTCGGCCGAGGCGACCCGGTCCCGGTCGCCCTCCGCATCAGCGCGATGAAGATGCGCTCCCGGGTGCCGTCGATCGCCGGGTGCCGTCGATCGCCCAGTTCCGCAGCCGGGTGTTCCGCCATGACCTCTGAGGTGCCTTCTACGAGTGGCGCACCTTCCTGCGCGTCCATCACGCGCTGGTGCTCTGGCGCACGGCCACGACACCACCCGGACCGCCCATGCCTCTGGATGGGCCAACACCACCAGCCTCATCGCAGCGTCCCCCGACCTCGTCGGAACGACACCGGGCCGCTACCGAGCCGGTCACCGGGCGGACGCCCGCGCGGGCTGAATTCCCGGCGGTGGTGGGGCGGTCGAGCCCTCGGGGTGCGGGGGCGCCGCTGTGCCGGAGGGAGTGGCCGGTCCGGCCGTCCCCGGGGCGGGAGGGGCCGCCGAGGGCAGGGGGTTCAGTAGATCAGGTAGCCCGGGCGGTGTCCCTCGTCCTCGATCTCCCCGGTGGCCTGGGCCCGCAGCTTGCGGGACAGCTCCTCCAGGGCGCGGGATGCCGCGACCTCCTCGCCGATCCTGGCGAGCGGGCGGTCGTCCGCGCTCTTCACGGCCTCGCCGTGCGCGCTCAGGCCGGGCGCCCTCGCGCCGACCAGCCTGGCGTTGCACGCCGTGTGCACACCGTCCTCATCGAAGCTCAGCTCCACGTCCCACTGGTTGTGCATGCCACACCTCCTGGCGCAGGCCCCCGTCGCGCCTGATCGGGCCGGCACGGGCGGTGGCCCGTGGTGGCCGCTCACACCAGCGTGCGCCTGCCCGACAGGAAGCGGCAAGCCCGAGCGGGTGGCGCCGGCGGGGGCCTGCCACCGCGCCGGGATCGCCGGTGCGGCCGCGTCCGGTCGGCCCGGCCGCCGCCCCGGCGGTACGCTGACGGAAGCACGCCGCGACCGCCGACCCCACCCCGGACCCGCCGGCGCGGCGCGGGGCAGCGACGATCTGGTGGTCCCTCCGTGGCGGTCTTCCTCCTCGCCCTCGGCGCAGCCTGCTTTCTGGGACTGGGCTTCGTCCTCCAGCAGCACGCGGCGCAGCGGGCTCCTCGTGCCGACCTCCTGCACTGGCGGCTGCTGCTGGACCTGCTGCGGATGCCGGAGTGGCTGCTCGGCACCGGTTTCATGGTCAGCGGGCTGCTGCTCTCCGCTCTCGCGCTCAACCAGGGCCAGGTGTCCTTGGTCGAGCCGTTGTTGGCGACCAATCTGCTCTTCGCGATGGCGCTCGCCCGGGTACTGACCCGTCAGACGCTGGGGCGTTCCGGCTGGGGCGGGGTGCTCCTGCTGGGCCTCGGGGTGACGGCGTTCATCGTGGCCGGGCAGCCGACCGGGGGCGGGGAGCCCGCCGGGGAGCTGCGGCACTGGCTGGTGGTCGGCACGGTGGTCGGGTTGACCCTGCTGCTGGTCTCGTTCGCCCGCCGACTGCCGCTGTTGGAGGAGGCCACACTGCTGGCGCTCGCCGCCGGTCTGCTGTACGGGCTGCAGGACGCGCTCACCCGCACCACCACCCAGCGATTGGACCACGACGGGCTGGCCGCCGTGCTGCGCACCTGGCAGCCGTACGCGGTGGTGGTGGCGGGCGTGGTCGGGCTGCTGCTGGTGCAGAGCGCGTTCGAGGCCGCGCCGCTGCGGATGTCCCTGCCCGCGTTGACCGCCGCCCAGCCGCTGTCCGGGATCGCCTGCGCGGTCGGCTTCCTCGGCGACCGGCTGCGGGTCACCCCGGCGGCGCTGGCCTGGGAGGTGATCGGGCTGTTGGCCATCGTGATCGGGGTGATCGTGATCGGTCGGCATCCGGCGATGCCCGGCACCGTCCGAGACACGCTGGAGAACATCGGGGCATCACCGGAGGACGGCCCCGGGGACAGCGGCCCCCCAGCCGAGGACGGGAAGCGGGACGGCGAGAGGGAAGGGCGAGCAAACGGGGACGGGGATGGGAACGGGGACGAGAAGGACGGGCGCGACGACCAGGGCGCGGCCGCCCGCACGGCCAGCGAGGGCCAGGACGGCAGCGGAGACGCAGCGGAACGGCCTCCGAAGGGCGCGGACACGACCCGCTACGACAGGGCCGGCAACAACGCGACCGGCCAGAAGAGGGAGGGTCGAAGCCCGGAGGACGGACGGCCGAGGGACGGGTAGCAGGCCGATGTGCTGGAGCGCGCAGGCGGACGCCCTGGCCGGCGGGCTGGTGGCGGGCGTCGGCATGGCGTGCCTGGCCCGCGCCCGACGGTCCGGCCGGCCCCAGCGGCTGCCGCTCGCCGCGCTCCCGCTGGTCCTGGGGGTGCACCAGCTGATCGAAGCACTGGTCTGGCTCGGTGCGGACGACGGCCTGGCGGACGGACCGGCCAGCGCCGCCCGGACCGCCTGGGCGGCGATCGCCCTGCCGCTGCTGCCCGTGCTGGTCCCGGCCGCGGTGTGGTGCGCGGCTACCGAGCCGGGCGACCCGGCCGGCCCGGCGCGACGCCGCGTGCTCGCCGCGCTGGTCCTGCTGGGCGCAGCGGTGGCGATCCCCCTCACCGCAGCAGTCGCAGGCCACCCGGTGACGGCCACCCCGCACGGGCACACCCTCGACTACGCGATCGGCCTCCCGCACCCGGCGCTCCTGCTCACCGGCTACCTCCTCGCCACCGTCGGCTCCCTCCTGATCAGCGGCGACCGTCTGCTCTGTCGCCTCGGTCTACTCACCGGGGCGGGCGCCGTGGCCTGCGCCCTGCTCTGGCGGTTCGCCTTCGTCTCCACCTGGTGCGCCCTCGCCGCCCTGGTCAGCCTCCTGCTCCTGCGCTGGGCCGGTCGCCCGCGCGTTGCCCGGTCGATGCCTTAGGTACGGGCGGGCTCGGTCCGCCGCTCGGTGGCCGCGGCACGCGCGTTGCCCGGTCGATGCCTTAGCTACGAGCCGGCTCGCCCCGCCGCTCGGTGGCCGCGGCACTCGCGTGCCCGCGCAGTCGGTCCATGTCCCGCCACTCCGGCCGCAGACCGGTCAGCGTCGTGGTGGCGAAGTACAGGATCCCTGCCGTGAGCAGGCTGGGTATCAGACCGACGAGCGTGACCGCCCCGCCTGCGACGATCCCGCCCAGGGGGATGCCGGCCCAGGCGAGGGAGTCCCCCAGGGCGTGGACCCGGCCGAGGAGGTGGCGGGGCACCCGTTCGAAGAGGACCGCCCCGAGGATCGGGTTGAGGAAGCCGGAGCCGAAACCGCCGACCGCGAACACGGTGACCACGGCCCACATCGGCGCGCCGAGCGCGAGCACCAGGAATCGCGGTGCCCCCGCCACCAGGAAGCCGACGAAGAAGACCGTACGGCGGGGCAGCCGGTGGGCGAGCGCCGCAGCGATCAGGCTGCCGGCCACCGCCGTGACGCCCTGGACGCTGCCGATCAGGCCGATCACGGCCGGGCCGTTCCCGGACTCCTTGGCCCACACCGGGACGAGCACCGTGCTGAACCCGGCGTCGAGCAGGTTGGTGATGCCGACCATCACGATCACGGTGAGCAGCAGCGGCTCCGTCCGGAGGAAGCCGAAGCCCTCCCGGAACTGCTGCCAGTAACCGCCGCCCTGGTGGGACTCCTCCGGTGACGCGGCACCGGCCGGGACGGCCGGACGCCCCATGCCCTGCGGCAGTGCCAGGGCGACGAGCAGCGAGCCGAGCGCGAAGGTGCCCGCGTTGACCGCCAGTCCGGCCAGCGGCCCGACCAGTGCGACCAGCCCGCCACCCACCGCCGGGCCGACGGTGGAGGCGAGCCGTTCGGTGACGCCGGAGAGCCCGGTGGCGCGCTCCAGGGGCACCCTGGCGCGGTCCGCCGCCTCCGGCACCATGACGGACTTGGCCAGGTCCCCCGGGCCACGCACCGCCCCGATCACCGCCACCATCACGAGCAGCAGCCAGAACGGCAGCAGGCCGCGCGCGTGCAGCAGCGGGACGAGCCCGGCGGCGAGCGCGCTCACCGCGTCCGTGCTCCAGGACACCACGCGCGGCCCGAGGCGGTCGACCAGCGGCCCGGTCAGCGCCTTGACCAGCACGTACGGCGCCATCTCGGCGAAGGCGACCAGGCCGGTCATGGTGGCGCTGCCGGTGGTGGCGAGGACGAACCAGGGCAGCGCGATGGCCGATATGCGGGTCCCGGTCAGGGAGACGGCGGTGGCGGCGAGCACCCCGGCAAGGGGCCGGAGGCTGCGCACCGGCGGGCCGGCGGCGGCAGCCGCGGGCTCGGTCGCGGTCATTCGGGCCTCCCCTCGGCCGGGTCGGGCAGCACGTGGAGGACCACGGAGACCTGCTCGCTGCCCGCCGGGACCGGCCCCTCGGCACCGACCCGGCGGTAGCGGCTGATCACCGCGTTCAGCTCGTCGGACAGCTGCCCGGCCTCGGCCGGTGTGAGCTGCAGCAGCAGGTCGCTGAGGTGGACCTCCTTGCGCCACTCCCGGGGCATGGTCTCGAAGGCGTCGAGCGCGCGCTGGGCGGTCAGCGTGTGGGCGGTGAGCACCGAACGCAGGAACCCGACGGCCGTCTCGGGCTCCTCGTCGGCCATGTCGTCCCCGGTCCAGACCGTGAGCCGGTGCGCCGAGCGCCACCACCGCTCCCTGGCGTTGCCCCGCTCCGTGTCCTCCTCGACGAAGCCCGCCGCGGCGAGCTGACGCAGGTGGTAGCTGGTGGCTCCGGAGTTGAGCCCCAGTTGCTCCGCCAGCCTGGTCGCCGTGGACGGGCCGTGCTTGCGCAGCAGTCCGACCAGGCGCATGCGCACCGGGTGGGCCATCGCCTTCATGCCCTTGGCAGTCAGGACGATCTGTGGGTCGTCACTGTGCATCCAGCCGCGTTCTTCGGTCATGGTCGGCAGCGTAGGACCACACACACCTGTTTGCAAAGGGTTTTTTGCGAACGCCTGTTTGCGGTCCCGTGGACGCCGGCGTGGCGCGCCCCGCCCACCAGAGCTCACGCCCCACCAGAGCTCCCCGGGCCCGGCCGACCCCCGCACGGCACCGGACCGTCGACCGCCGGCCGCCCCGCCGGACGGCGGGTGCCCGGCCTGCCGCTCGGCGGGGGCCGAGGCCGCCATCGCCTCCCGGAGCCGGATTGTCACCCGGGCGGAGCAGGCGCAGGCTGGCAGCAGGGCAAGCCGGTCGGCAGGCCCCGGTGGGCCGCGGCACGGATGGCGGCCGCCGGTCGGGTACGAGGGGCAGGGCGATGGCACGCGGGAAGCTCTGGGGCTACGTCGCTTCGGGGGCCCGGGCACTGGGCGCACTCGGCGGCGCACTCGGCGGCCCGGGCGGCTCCGACCGCACGGACGGCGGTGCCGCGCCGGAGGGCCGCGGCCCCTTCCGGCCCTTCGCGATGGCCTCGCCCCGGTCGCTCTCCCGCGCCGAGCTGGAGCGGCTGCGGTGGACCGGCCGCCAGGCCGGCTGCGATCCGCAGGCGCGGCACGTCCAGGTCGCCGAGGTGGTGCGCCGGGTGGTGCGGGGCGGCGGCCGGGCGGCAGCGGTCACGGTCCGGCTGGCACCGGGGCTGCCGGTGGTGACCGGGGACGCCCGGCGGATGGAGGCCGCGCTCGCCGGGCTGGTCGACCACGCGATCCGGCGCAGCCCGCTGGGCGGTGGGGTGCTGGTCCGGGCGGAGGTCGTCGGCACCGGCCGGGCGGCGCCCCGGTCGGCGGCCCGGGCCGGCTGCACGGCGTACGAGCGGGAGCGGGTCGAGCTGCGGATCTCCGACCGCGGGTCCTACGAGCCGCCCGCGGGGATCGACCGGCTGTCGACGGGCGTGCGCGCCACCGGGCCGGTGGGCCCGGCACTGCACAGCCTGGTGCTGGCCGCGGGCGGGCGGCTCTCGGTCGAGCCCACACCCGGCGGCGGCCTCACCGTGGTCCTGCTGCTGACGGTCGCCTACGACTGACCGACCGGGCGGCGAACGGCGGCCGCCGAACCTAGACTTGCCCCATGCCCCGGCTCAACGACCAGGTCAGGGAGCTGCTCCAGGAGTACGCCGACCTGATCAACATCACCGGTGGGGACGCCTTCCGGGCCCGCGCGTACGAGAAGGCGGCCCGAGCGGTCGGCGGCCACCCGGAGGACCTGGCGGGTCTGGACGTCAAGGGACTCCAGGAGATCCCCGGCGTCGGCAAGTCCACCGCCGAGAAGATCGCCGAGTACCTCGCCACCGGAAGGATCCCCGCGCTGGAGACCATGCGCGCCAAGATCCCGGCCGGCGTGCGCGAGATGATGGCCGTTCCCAGCGTGGGCCCCAAGCGCGCCCTCTCCCTCTACCGCGACCTCGGCATCGCCTCCGTCGACGAACTCGCCGAAGCCGTCCGCGGCGACAAGCTGTCCGGCCTGGCGGGGTTCGGGGAGCGCAGCGGCGAGAAGATCCTGCACGGCATCGAGCTGATGCGGCAGTCCGGCGGGCGCACCCTGCTCGACACCGCCATCGAGCTGGCCGACCAGGTGGTGGAGGCCCTGTCGGCCGTCCCCGGCTGCACCCGCTGCGCGTACGCGGGGTCGCTGCGGCGGATGCGGGAGACGGTCGGCGACATCGACGTGCTGGCGACCGCCGCCGACTCCGCCCCGCTGATGGCCGCGCTGACCCGACTCCCGTACGTGGCCGAGGTGATCGCGAGCGGGCCGACCAAGACGTCGGTCCGCACCACCCAGGGCGTCCAGGTGGACCTGCGGGTCGTCCCCGAGGAGGACTGGGGCGCGGCGCTGGTCTACTTCACCGGGTCGAAGGCGCACAACATCAAGCTGCGCACGATGGCGGTGCGGGCCGGGCTGAAGCTCTCCGAGTACGGGCTGTTCGAGGTGGCCGGCGATGGCCGCAAACGCGCCGGGGCGGGCGGCGCGAAAGCCTCGGGAGCTCCTCGGAAGGGCTCCGGCAGGAACGCCGGGGAGGCCTCCGGAAAGGGCGCCGAGGTGGAGGGCGCCAAGATCGTCTCGGAGACCGAGGACGAGGTGTACGCCGCCCTCGGCCTGCCCTGGATCCCGCCGCCGCTGCGCGAGGACCGCGGCGAGATCGAGGCCGCGCTGAACGGTGAACTCCCCGACCTGATCCAGGAGTCGGACCTCCGCGGCGACCTGCACACCCACACCGACCTCACCGACGGCCTGGCCACCCTCACCGAGATGATCGACACGGCGGCGGCACGCGGCTACTCCTACTTCGCCGTCACCGACCACGCGCCGGACCTGGTGATGCAGCGCATGACGGACGAGAAGATGCTCGCCCAGCGCGCGGAGCTGCGCCGACTCGCCGACCGGCACCCGAAGTTGCGGCTGCTGCACGGCACCGAGCTGAACATCGGCCCGGACGGCGGCGTGGACTGGCCGCCCGAGTTCCTGGCCGGCTTCGACGTCTGCGTGGCCTCCGTGCACTCGCACTTCACCCTCGACCGCGCCGCCCAGACCCGTCGGCTGATCCGCGCCTGCGAGAACCCCCACGTGCACGTCATCGGCCACCTCACCACCCGCCGGATCGGCCGGCGCGGGCCGATCGACGTGGATCTGGACGCGGTGTTCGCGGCCGCCGCCCGCACCGGTACCGCGATCGAGATCAACAGCGCCCCGCAGCGGCTCGACCTGCGCGACGAGGACATCCTGCGGGCCAGGCGGCACGGCGTGCGCTTCGCGATCGACAGCGACGCGCACGCCACCGGCCACCTCGCCTACCCGCGCCTCGGCGTCGGTACGGCGCAGCGCGGTTGGCTCACCGCGGAGGACGTGATCAACGCCTGGACGTGGCAGCGGCTGAAGCGCTTCCTCCGCAAGGACGCCCTGCGCGCGTAGCCGTCCCCGCCGAGCGAACCGGTCGGCGGAAGCCTGCCCCTCGGCGGACGCCCGGCCCGATCGCCGGAACCACGGCCCGATCGCCGGAACCCCGCCCCCTCGGCGGAAGCCCCGGCCCGGTCGGCGGCCGAGGCCCCGCCCGGTGGGCCGAAGCGCCGGCCCGTCCGCGGACACCGACCCCCCGGCGCCGCCGACCCCCGCCGATCCCGGCCCACCGCCGCCTACCCCATGCTGGCCCCCGGCGAGGCCAGCACCCGGGCCGCGCTGCGGTGCCCGAGTGCGGTCGCCAGCCGCAGGTCCCCGGTGTCCAGGAAGCCGGCCAGGAAGCCCGCCGCGAACGCGTCCCCGGCCCCGGTGAGGTCCCGCACCTGCGCCACCGGCGGGACCGGCACGGTGAACGGCTCCTGGCCGGGCACGTCGACGGTGGTCGCTCCGGCCCCGGCCTTGGTGACCACCGTGGTGCCCGCCAGCCGGGCGCGTTCGGGCCCCGGCAGGCCGTCCACCAGCAGCCCGAGGAAGGCCGACTCGGAGCGGTTGGCGAACAGCAGGGTCGGCGCCAACTCACCCAGCAGGGCCAGGAACCGCTCACGTCCGAACTGCTCCAGCATGCCGGTCGACGAGGCGTCCACCGACGTGCTGCCGCCGCCCTGCCGGACGCGGACGAGCGCGTCCACCGCGGTGGCGCCGACCGGCTCCCCGTCGAAGGAGTAGCCGGGCACGTGCAGGTGGGTCAGACCGGCGAGCCACTGCTCGGGCACGCGCTCCAGCAGCGTGGCGGCACCGCGGTCGGGCAGCATGGTGCGTTCGCCGTCCTGGTCGATGAGCACCACGATGCTGCCGGTGCGACCGCGCCGCTGGACCCGTACGTCCACGCCGTGGCCGCCGAGTTCGGCGACGACGCCGTCCCCGATCGGGTCCGCGCCGACGCAGCCGAGGAAGCGGGCCGGGTACTGCCCGGCGGCGAAGCAGGCCACGTTGGCCGCGCTGCCGCCGCGCCGCCGGAAGACCCGGGCGCTGGAGTCGGTGCCGTGGCGCAGCGGGCCGTCGACCCAGACCACGATGTCCTCGACGAGGTCGCCGAGCACCCCGAGCACGGGTCAGGCCCCGGTCGACGCGGCGGCGGCCAGGGCGGTGGCGATCTCGCCGCCGAGGCGGACGTTGCCGCGGTAGACCTCGACGTTGACCTCCAGGCTGCGCCCGCCGGTGTCCCGCTGGATGAAGTCGAGCAGGAACGGGGTGGAGGCGTTGCCGGCGACGCCCAGGCGTTCGGCCTCGGCCCAGGCACGGGCCAGGATGCCGTCCAACTCCTCCGGCGGCAGTTGCTTGGCCGGGTCGACGGGGTTGGCGATCAGGACGGCCTGGGGCAGGTCGAGCCGGTCGCGGGCGTCGATCACCCTGGCCGCCTCCTCGGGCGACCGGACGCTGAAGTTGATCTCGTGGCCGGAGTCGGTGACGTAGAAGCCGGGGTACTTGGTGGTGCGGTAGCCGATGACCGGGATGTTGAGGGTCTCGAAGCGCTCCAGGGTTGCCCGGATGTCGAGGATGGACTTCACGCCGGCGCTGATCACGGTGACCGGGGTGGCGGCCAGGGTGGTCATGTCGGCCGACTCGTCGAAGGTCTCGGAGGCGCCGAAGTGGACGCCGCCGAGGCCGCCGGTGGAGAAGACCCGGACGCCCGCGCGGTGGGCCAGGAAGGCGGTGGCGGCGACGGTGGTGCCGCCGTGCCGGCCGAACGCGGCGACCACCGGAAGGTCGCGCAGGCTGACCTTGTCCAGGCCGTCGGTGGCGGCGAGCTCGGTGATCTGCTCGGTGCTCAGACCGACGGTGGGCACTCCCTCGTGCACCCCGATGGTGGCCGGGACGACGCCCGCCTCCCGCAGCTGGTTCTCGGCCTCCAGCGCGACGGCCAGGTTGCGCGGCCGCGGCAGGCCGTGGGTGAAGATCGTCGACTCGAGGGCGACCACGGGCCGCCCGTCGGCGACGGCCTGCGCGACCTCCTCGGCGACCTTGATGGCGGGGGTGCTGGTGGGCAGTCCGGTCATGGTGCCAGCTTCCTGTCGGGTGCCACTGCGGTGGGGCAACGCGACGCTCAGCGTATGGACGGTCAACATCGGAATCCAGAATGAGTCCTGAGGCTTCCGATAGCTCTCTGGCTATCGGTTCGCACTAGGCTGATGGGCATGGGTCTCACCTTGCGCCAGCTGGAGGTCTTCCTCGCCGTCGCGGAGACGCTGCACTTCGGACGCGCCGCCGAGCGGCTGCACATCTCGCAGCCGACGGTCAGCCAGGAGGTCGCCCGGCTGGAACGCACCGTCGGCGTCCAGCTGTTCGACCGCAGCCGCCGCTCCGTCGCGCTGACCGGCGCCGGGGAGGTGATGGCCGCGGAGAGCACCCGGCTGCTCGAGCAGACCGAGTCGCTACTGGCCCGGGTCAGGCTGCACGAGGAGTCCCGGCTCGGGACCGTCCGGATCGTCGCCTCCCCGAGCGTGGTGAACCGGCTGCTGCCCGCCGTGGTCAGCCGGGCCGAGCAGGAGCTTCCCGCGCTGACCACCACCGAACTCGCCGTGGACACCGGGCAGGTCTCCACCACCCTGGCGGCCGAGCTCGCCGACCTCGGCCTCGGCCGGTTCCTGGAGGAGGTGCCCGGCTACCGGCTGGAGCGGATCGCCGACGAGCCGGTGCTGGTCGCCCTCGGCCGGGACCACCCGCTGGCCGGCCGGACCACCGGCCTGCGCCTCACCGAACTGCGGGACCTGCCGCTGCTGTTGTGGCCGCGCGAGCAGCACCCCCGGTACTACGACCACGTGCTCGGCCTGTGCGCGGCGCACGGGATCGACCCGCCGGTGCTGGTGAGCCCGCCCCGGATCGTCGGCTCCCGGCTCTACCTGCTCGCCCGCAACCGCGCCTTCTCACTGGTCCCCGGCTCGATGACCGGCCACCTCACCGAGGACGTGGTCACCGTGCGGCTGGACGGCCGGGCGACGCTGCCGCTGGAGATGCAGTGGCGGACGGACGACCACCGCCCGACGCCGGCGGTGCTGCGCGACCTGGTCCGGCAGGAGGCGGCGGCGCTGGAGGAGCCGTAGGCAGCCGGCGGAAGCCGGCAGTGGCTCTTGACGGTCACATGCCACCCCCGACAGGATGCCCGGATCACCCATCCGGCCCGTCGCGCGCCGACGGGCCGCCCGACACCGGGGGATCCGCCTTGGCCCTGCGCCCGCCGCTCCGCCGCACCGACACCCCAGCCCGCCACGCCGGACCCCACGGCACCCCGACCCGCGATCCCGACACCCCGGCCCGCGGCACCGGCCGCCCTGACACCCACGGCACCCGCGGCGCCCGCGGCCGCGGCACCCTCCTGCGCCGCACCGCCCGCCTGCTCGGCGCCGCCGTCCTGACCCTCGCCGCCACCCTCACCACCGCCGGCCCCGCGCACGCCGACTTCGGCAGCGACTACCACGACCCGGTCACCGCCACCAAGCCGCTCACCCGCCCCGACTCCCGCTCCTGCACCGTCGAGGTGATGCACGAACGCGAGTTCCGCAACGGCTACGGCAACCCGCCCGACACCCCGTACACCAGCACCGTCACCCCGCCCGCCGACTGCGCGGGCCCCTGGTCCGCGGTGGTCATGGACCTCCACGGGCAGGTCGCCGGACGGCAGTTCGACCGGATCTTCAGCGTCCGCCTCGGCGGCGTGCAGGTCCTGCTCTCCTCCACCCCGGAGCCGTCCAAGGACGGCATCCAGTGGAACGTCGAGCGCGACCTGACCCGCTACGCACCGCTCCTCGCGGCCGGACCGCAGCCGTTCTCCCTCGGCCTCGCCAACGTCACCGACGCCACCTACACCGGTGTCTACCGGATCTCCGCGAGCCTGACCTTCTACACCGCGAACGACCGCTGGCCCGCCGCCCACGGCGCCGACCAGCTGCTCACCACCGGACCGTTCGCCCTCACTCAGGCCGCGCCGACCGCCGGGCGCGAACTCGCCTTCCCGCAAAACCTCCAGCGGCTGACCGCCGAGGTCTACGCCCGGGGCGGCGGCGCCTGCGAGGAGTTCGCCTACGCCTCCGCGCCGGACGCCTTCGCCGCCGCCAACCCGTCGATCGGCGTCTGCGGCAAGGGCCCGTTCCGCGAGCTGCGGCTCACCGTGGACGGCCGGGTGGCCGGAGCGGTCTGGCCCTACCCGGTGATCTACACCGGCGGCTGGGACCCGCTGCTGTGGCGGCCGGTGCCGGGCGTCTTCGCCTTCGACCTGCCCGCGTACCGCCTCGACCTCACCCCGTACGTCGGCCTGCTGCTGGACGGGCGCCCGCACACCGTCGGCATCACCGTCAACGCGAGCGAGGCGCAGAGCAACGACGTCTGGACCGGCCAGGTCAACCTGTTCGCCGAGACCGACCACGGTGCCGGCCACACCTCGGGCCAGCTCACCGACTACCGGGTCGCCCCCGAGGCGACCGTGGGCACCGAGCTCACCGACCACGGCGGCGGCAGCGGCGACTGGACCGTCACGGCCGCCCGGCACGACCTCGCCCGCGGCTGGGTGCAGACCTCGCACGGCCGGATCACCACCGAGGTCCGCGACGACCTCTCCTTCAGCTCCGGCCAGCAACTGCGCGACAGCGGCAACGACGTGACGCTGCACAACCGCACGGACCTCACCCGCACCACCGCCACCTGGGGCGGCGGACCGCACCGCACCACCACCGTCCACGAGGGCGAGCCGCTGGACGTCAGCTACCGGGTGGCGCACGACGCGGCCGGCAACACCGACCAGCGCACCGCGATGGACCTCGGCTACCACCAGGAGGCCACCACCGCGACGGGCGGCCACGTCACCGAGCGCTCGACCGTGGACCACACCCTGCGGCCCACCGCCCAACGCCACGACGGGGACCGCACCGTGAGGACCGGCAGCAGCACCGAGGACTACCGCAGCACCGGGCCGGACGGGCCGTACCACCGGACGCTCGCCTTCGTGGACGGGTGGTGACGCGCGGCGGCGCCCGGTGACGCCCGGTGGCGGCCTGCACGGCCCGCAGTCCGAAGCCCGCAGCCCGCGCCTCCCCCACAGCGCACGGCTTGCGAAATTTGCCCGAATTCTGCCTGTTCACCCCTGGTGCACACGCCGTAGGAGGGGCATCATGGGTGGTGGACCTGCGAGGTAGCTGAAGGAAGTTCGACCGCAGGAGGCAGTGGCGACAGATCGAGACGGATCAGGGTCTGCCGCTGGTACCTCGGTCGACGATCGAACTACCGGCCGGAGGACGTCAAGTCCGGAGGCCACCCCCACCTCGTAGGTTCCGCGCGTCCACGGAGCACCCCCTCGGCTCCGTGGACGCGCTCCTGCGTTCCCCGGCGGGCGGAGCGCCGCCACCCGACGGACGGCCCGGACAGCCCTGACGGCCCGGACAGCCCTGACGGCTCGGCCGCCACGCGCCGGGAAGATTTCACACGGCCGGTCCGGCGCGGTTCACCTCCGCCCGGTGAGGCTGGCCGCCATGAACGCATCCAGTGGACGTCCCCCCGTCAGCAGGCGCGGACTCCTGGCCGGGGCGACCGGCCTCGGCCTCGGCGGCGCCGTCTCCCTCTCCGGCATCGCGCCCACCCCCGCCGCCGCCTCCCCACTGCTGTGGGAGCGGCCGGACCGCTCCGGCGCCCCACGGGTGGGCGGGCTCCACCTCCAGTTCGGCTCGGACGCCTCGCGCGAGGTCACGGTCTCCTGGCACACCACCGAGTCCGTCTCCAACCCCCGCGTGATGTACGGGACTTCGCACGGCGGCTTCGGCCGCAGCGCGCAGGCCGAGACCCGCACCTACCGGGACGCCGCCTCCGGCACCGAGGTCCAGGTGCACCACGCACGGCTCACCGACCTGCGCCCGGACACGGACTACGTGTACGCCGCCGTGCACGACGGCGCCACCCCCGAGCTCAGCACCGTCCGCACCGCCCCACGCGGCCGGGCCGCCTTCACCTTCACCAGCTTCGGCGACCAGGGCACCCCCACCCTGGGCAGGAAGACCGCCGGCGGCTACGTCAACGACAACCTCGGCAGCCCCGCAGCGGGCGACACCACCGCCGGGGTCGAGCGGGTCGCCCCGCTGTTCCACCTGGTCAACGGTGATCTCTGCTACGCCAACCTCGCCACCGACCGGGTCCGCACCTGGTCCGACTGGTTCGAGAACAACACCCGCTCGGCCCGCCACCGCCCCTGGATGCCGGCCGCCGGCAACCACGAGAACGAGCGCGGCAACGGCCCGATCGGCTACGGCGCCTACCAGACCTACTTCGACCTGCCGGACGCCGGCTCGGACGAGGGACTGCACGGCCTCTGGTACGCGTTCACGGCCGGCTCGGTCCGGGTGATCAGCCTCAACAACGACGACGTCGCCTACCAGGACGGTGGCAACTCCTACGTCCGGGGCTACTCCGGCGGTGCCCAGCAGCGCTGGTTGGAGCGGCAGTTGATCGCCGCCAACGCGGACCCGGGGATCGACTGGATCGTGGTCTGCATGCACCAGGTGGTGATCTCCACCGCCGACAAGTTCAACGGCGCCGACCTCGGCATCCGCGAGACCTGGGTGCCGCTGTTCGACAAGTACGGCGTCGACCTGGTGGTCTGCGGCCACGAGCACCACTACGAGCGCTCCCACCCGATCCGCGGCCAGCAGCCGACCGACACCCGGACGCCGGTTCCCTCCGGCACGGACACCGAGACCATCGACACCACCCGCGGCACCGTCCACATGGTCATCGGTGGCGGCGGCACCTCCGCCCCGTCGAACCAGCTCTTCTTCACCCCGCCCAAGGCCCGTGTCATCACCGGCGTCGGCCCCGTCGACAAGGCCACCGGCAAGCGGCCCCCGGTCTACGTGATCGAGGACGCCCCCTGGTCCGCCTTCCGCGACGCGGACAACCCCTACGGCTTCGCCTCCTTCGACGTCGACCCGGGCGAGCACGGCGGCGACACCACCATCAACGTGACGTACTACGCCGTCCACGGCCCCTACGGCGAGCTCGTCCCGGTCGACCGCTTCACCCTCACCCGCCCGCGCGGGGCTCGGGGCGGTGGCCGCGGGCGCTGACCGACGGAAGCGGGCGCCAGGGGCCGGGCCGGAACGGGCCGCGCAGGACCGGGCCGGTCCGGTCCGGTCCGAGCCAGGCAGGCCCCGCACCGCCAGGGCGGGCGCGGCGGTACCGTTCATCCCCGTGATCGGTGTCCGACCGCACCCCTGGAGGCCCGCCCAGATGTCCCCGCACCACCGACCGGTTGAAGCCGGGCCGTCCGGCCGCGGTGCGGGGTTCGACGACTCCACCGGGGAGAGCCGTTGAACCCCGCACCCACCCGCCCCGGACAACCCGACCGCCCGGGACAGCCCGGACAGCCCGGACAGCCCGACCATCCCGGACAGCCCGACCACCCCGACCACCGGCGCTCCCCGGACTACGCCCACCTCGCCGCCGTCGGCCCGTACTTCGCGCTCGACACCTCGCCGGGCGGCCCGCCGCCGGGCTTCCGCCCCCTGCCGGAGCTGTACGGCACCGGGCCGGACGCGCCGCTCGCCGCCCGGATCCGGGTGGTGGCCCGGCGACTGGGCACCGTCGAGCTCCGCGTCGCGGCCTCGATCCTGCACCTCGGTCTGGCCGCCCGCTTCTGGTCGGTGGGCCTCGGCGCGGCCGTCCTGCTGGGGACGGTCCCGACGCTGGAGCGGGCCTGGGTGCGGATCCCCGACCAGGGCCCGATCGACCTCTGGACTCCGCCCGACCAGCCGTCGACCGATGCCGGCAGCCTCGGCGACCAGCTGCACCGGGCCGTCCTGGTGGGCCGCCTGGAGCCGCTCGCGGCGGCCGTCCGGGCCGCCGTCCCGCTCTCGCCGGGGCTGCTGCGCGGCAACGCCGCCTCCGCCCTGGCCGGAACCCTGCGGGTGCTGGACCCGCACGCACCGGGCCGGGCCCGGGAGTTGGTCGCGGAGCTGCTGGACCGCCCGCCGCTGGCCGGGTCCGGCGTGCTGCGCACGGGGCGGAACGGCACGGCCTTCCGTCGGACCAGCTGCTGCCTCTACTACCGCACCGGGCCGGGCGCGGGCCTCTGCGGGGACTGCTGCTTCACCCGGCCGCCGGCCGCGCGTACGGCTGCGGCGAGGAAGGACACCGCATGACGGGCCTGCCGCTCGACGGCGTGCTGGTCGCCGACTTCGGCCGGGTGCTCGCCGCGCCCTACCTGACCATGCTGCTCGCCGACCTCGGTGCCGACGTCATCAAGGTCGAGCGGCCCGGCACCGGCGACGAGACCCGCGCCTGGGGCCCGCCGCACGCCCACGGCGAGGCCACCTACTTCCTCTCCGTCAACCGCAACAAGCGCTCCCTCACCCTCGACCTCCGCGATCCCGCCGACCGCGCCCGTGCCCTCGAACTGGTGCGCCGGGCCGACGTGCTGGTGGAGAACTTCCGCCCCGGCACGATGGACCGGCACGGTCTGGGCCCGGCGGACGCCGAAGCCCTCAACCCCCGGCTGGTCTACTGCTCGATCACCGGCTTCGGCACCGGCCCGGGTGCCGGACTGCCCGGCTACGACCTGCTGGTGCAGGCCGTCGGCGGTCTGATGTCCGTCACCGGCCCGGCGCCCGGCGAGCCGGTGAAGACGGGCGTCGCGCTGGTCGACGTGCTGACGGGGCTGCACGCGGCGGTCGGCGTGCTGGCCGCGCTGCGCGAGCGCGAGGCCACCGGGCGCGGCCAGCGGGTGGAGGTGAACCTGCTCTCCACGCTGCTCTCCGGAATGGTCAACCAGTCCGCGGGCTACACCCTGGCCGGGGTGGTACCGGGCGTCCTCGGCAACCGCCACCCCTCCATCGCCCCGTACGAGGTGTTCCCGGCCGCCGACCGACCGCTGGTGGTCGCCGTCGGCAACGACCGGCAGTTCGCCGCCCTCTGCCGGGGCCTGGACGCACCGGAACTCGCCGCCGACCCTCGTTTCACCACCAACAGCCTCCGGGTCGCACAGGTCGAGGTGCTCGCCACCGAGCTCTCCGCCCGGCTCCGGCGGCGGACCGCCGCCGAGTGGTTCGCGGTGCTCACCCCGCTCGGCGTGCCCTGCGGCCCGGTCAACGACCTGGCCGGGGCCTTCGCCCTCGCCGACTCCCTCGGTCTGCACCCCCGGGCGACCGTGCCGGGCCGACACGCACATGAGGTCCGGCACGGGCAGGAGGGCCCGCACGGGCGGGAGGGCCGGCACCGGCAGGAGAAACGGGACGGACACGACGGACAGGACGGACAGGAGGGTCGGGACGAAGCGAACGGCCGCCCGATGGACCTGGTCGCCAATCCGATCGGCCTCTCCCGCACCCCGCCCCGGTACGACCTGCCACCGCCCCGGCTCGGCGAGCACACCGCCGAACTCATCGCCTGGCTCGACGCTCCGGCCGCCCCTGCGACCGGCGCGCCGCTCGGGGAACCGGGAGCGTGAGCTGGCCCGGAACGCGAACGGGCCCGCGCCCGGCTTGTCCAAGGCCGGGCACGGGCCGCCGATCCCCACCCGGTGTCGATGCCCCGGCACCGGGTGAAGCCCTTCGAACCCCCGTCGTCCATGGTCCTCAGACCGCGACCGCCTCCTCCATGTCCTCCTCGGCCTCCGCCGGCGTCTCCACCGAACGGCGTCCGCGGCGCTCGTACGCCGCCGCGGCGAGCACCGCCGCGCCGCCGAGCAGCAGCCACACCACCAGCGTCACCACGTGCCCGCCGAGCCCGGCGCCGCCGTCGAAGTACATGACGGTGCGGGCGCCTTCCAGGAAGCCGGCACCGTTCCAGAATCCGTGCAGCGCGCCGAAGAATCCGTTCTGCAGCTCGGGGCGGTAGACCCCGCCGGAGGAGGTGAAGTTCAGCATCACGAACAGCACCATCAGGGCCAGCGTGGTCCACTTCTTCAGGAAGCTGTGCAGGCCGATGCCGATCAGCAGGATGCCGGCCGAGTAGAGCCAGCCGAGCGCCCACACGGCGGCGTGGTCGCGGTCGACCACGTGGAAGAGCGGCCCGGCGGTGACGATCCCGATCACGCTCACCACCAGCGAGACCGCGAGGCCCACCATCGCCCGGACCCGCATGCTCAGGCCCGCACCGGCCGCGCCGATCACCGCGACGCTGGCGTAGGAGCCGATGCTCAGGGCGACCAGCAGGAAGAACAGGCCCTGTCCGGTCGGGTCGCCCTCGGCGAGGGTGGTGAGGTCGGTGACGTGCAGCGGGACGCCCTGCTTGTCGGTGACGTTGGTGAACACCGCGGTGGCGGCCACCACCGAGGTGTCCGAGTTGCCCTTGGCCACGATCAGCTCGGGGTTCCTGGCGTCCGGGACGAAGGCGCCGACCAGGCCGCGGTCGCGCAGCTGCTGTTCGGCGGTGGCGCGGTCTGCGACCGTGCGGACGTCCAGCGCGGAGCCCGCCTTGGTCTGGATCGTCTGCGCGAGGCCCTGTGCCTGCGGCCCCGCCCCGACGACGGCGACCTTGAGGTGGTTCGGTTCCGGCTGGTGGAACGCACCCTGGTAGGCGAGCGCCATGCCGAGGCACATCAGCAGCGGGGTGAGCAGGTGGACGGCGAGGTGCTTGAGCGAGTGCCCCAGGGCGGGCGCTGCGGCAGGTGGCTGGGGTGTGCTCATGGTGTTCGTACCGTCCTCCGGCGAGCTCTCGGTCACGGCCGCGATTCCCACCCATTAAGGTGGTAAATGCAACCATCTACGGATGTAGCTTACAACCATCCGACGCCGATCGGAAGCCGAGCCGGCCCGGCCCGGCACGCGGCTCAGCTGCGCAGCTCGAACACTCCGTACGAGAAGCCGCCCGCCCGCAGTTCGCCGTCCACCAGCCGCGCGCCCTGCGCCTCCAACGGCCGCGCCCCGGCCCAGCCGTCCGCGAGCCGCACCGCCCCCGGTTCCCGCCGCGGGTTCACCACCACCAGGTACCGCCCGGCCCGGGTGTACACCATCGGGTAGTCGGCGTTGTGGACCTCCACGCCGCCGGACGAGCCCAGCCCGGGGTGCGCCCGGCGCAGCGCGATCAGCCGGCGGACGGTGTGCAGCAGCGAGGTCGGGTCGGCCCGCTGGGAGAGCACGTCCGGCCGCCGCGGATCCGGGTCCACCGGCAGGTAGAACCGCTCGGGCGGGGCGGTGGAGAAGCCGGCGCCGGGGCCGGGCGTCCACTGCATCGGGGTCCGCGAGCCCGCCCGGTTGTAGCGCGGTCCGAGCACGCTGCCCTCGACGTCGGGGAGCCCCGGCAGGTAGCGCATGCCGATCTCGTCGCCGTAGTAGACGGCGGGCAGGGTCGGCCAGGTGAGCAGGAAGGCGAAGGCGGCCGCGAGTTGCTCCTCGCCGCGCGGGCCGGTGGCGAGCCTGGAGAAGTCGTGGTTGGCGGTGGGCAGCACGATGTGTCCGCTGCCCCCGGTCAGTTCGGCGGCGGAGCGCCAGGCGTCCAGGAAGGGCTGCGGGGTGCCGAGCCCCTCGGCGTCGAAGAAGCACGGGCCCTGCTGCCAGAACTCCTCCACCGTCCCGCCCCCGTTGTTCCAGAGCGAGCGCAGCGGAAGGCCGTGGTCCGCCCCGCCGAAGTGCAGGAAGAAGTCCGCGTGGAACCCGGCCGCGACGGCGGCGGCCGGCTCGCCCCACTCCGCGAGCAGCACGGCCTCGGGGTGGGCACGGTCCAGCCAGGCCCGCAGTTCGGTCCAGAGCCTCGCGGTCTCGGCCTTCTCCGGGTCGTCCTTGACCAGCGAGTACGCCATGTCCACCCGGAACCCGGCCACGCCGAGGCCCAGCCAGTGCGCCATGATCCCGCGCAGCGCCGCCCGGTTGGCGCGCGGCCCTTCGGCGTCCACCGGCTGGCGCCACGGTTCCTCCGAACGGCTGCGGGCGTAGCCGAAGTTGAGCGCGGGCTGGCAGTCGAAGAAGTTCGGCCGGTACCAGCCGGGGCGGCTGCCGGGCGAGGCGACGAAGCCGTCCACCTGCCGGTCCGACCAGATGTAGCGGTGGTCGGACGGGTCCTCGGCGGAGGCCAGGAACCAGGGGTGGCGGTCGGAGGTGTGCCCGGCGACGAGGTCCAGCAGGACCCGGATGCCCCGCCGGCGCGCCGCCTCCACCAGGGCCACCAGGTCCTCGGTACGGCCGTAGCGGGGCGCCGGCGTGAGGTAGTCGCTGACGTCGTAACCGGCGTCGCGGAAGGGCGAGGCGAAGCAGGGGTTGAGCCAGACCGTGTCCACACCGAGCCAGGCGAGGTGGTCGAGGTGCTCGGTGATGCCCGCGAAGTCGCCGATGCCGTCGCCGTTCGAGTCCGCGAAGCTCTGCGGATAGATCTGGTAGAGGACGGCGTCGGCCAGCCAGTCGGGGGCGGGGCGGGACGAGGTCATGGGGCAGGTCCTCCTACCGGGGCCGGGGCCGGGGGCCGTACGGGCCTCGGCCGAAGGCTGGGCTGGGCTGTGCCGACCCGAGCGTCGGACCGAGCCGAGTCGGAGCGAGCCGAGTCGGACCGAGCCGGGCTGCCAACGATTCTCGTCCAATCCCGGCCGTCCCGACAGACCACCTCCACCACGCGGCGACTCGCGGCTGCCCGACCCCACCGCCACCGCCCGGCCCCGCCGCCACCGCCCGGCCCCGCCGCTACCGCCCGGTCTCGCCCGCCGCCGCACAGGCCCGGGTGAACGCCCGGGCCCGCCGGGTGATCTCCGCCCAGTCCCCCGCCACGACCGCCTCCGGCGGCACCACGTCCGTCCCCGCGCACACGGCGAGCGCACCCTGCGCCAGGAACTCGGCGGCGTTGCCCGCGTTCACCCCGCCCGAGGCCACCAGCGGCACCTCCGGGTACGGCCCGTGGAGGTCCCTGAAGTAGCCGGGCCCGAACGCCCTGGCCGGGAAGATCTTGACGGCGGCAGCCCCGAGGTCGACGGCCCGGGCCACCTCGGTCGGCGTGAGGGCTCCCAGGACCACCGGCACCCCGGCCGCCCGCGCCGCCTCCGCGACCTCGGGCCGGCAGCCGGGCGTGACCAGGAAGGAGGCGCCGGCGGCGATGCCCCGCTCGGCCTGCTCCGCGGTCAGCACCGTCCCGACGCCGACCCGCCACCCGGCCCCTGCGGCTCGCGCCAGATGCGCCGTGACATCCGGTGTGGTGTAGGTGAGTTCGGTCAGCCGGATCCCGCCCTCGGCGAGTGCCGCGCAGAGCGCGGCGGCGTCCGGGATGCGCGGCGCGCGGACCACCGCGATCACCGACTCCCCGTCCAGCGCCCGGGAGCCGGTCGGCGGATCGGCGGCGAGGCCTGTGGAAGGAGTCATGGGGCCAGAGTTCCTCGGTCGGTGCGGCGCAGGGCGCGGCCCGGGCGAGCGCCGGTGGTGCGTCCCTGCCGGACGACGGCGGTGCCGTTGACGTACACGTACTCGATCCCCTCGGCCGGCAGCCGGGGTCGCTCGAAGGTGGCGGTGTCCCGGACGCGCTCGGGGTCGAGGAGCACCAGGTCGGCGTGGTGTCCGGGGGCGATCCGCCCGCGCCGGTGGAGTCCCAGCCGGGCGGCGGGGCGACCGGTCATCCGGGCGACCGCCTCCTCCAGAGTCAGCACTCCCAACTCCCGGCCGTAGTGGCCGAGGTAGCGTGGAAAGGTGCCCCAGGCGCGCGGGTGCGGCCGGGCGCCGACCAGCAGGCCGTCGCTGCCGGCGGTGTGCGCGCGGTGACGCATGATCGCCCGGACGTTCTCCTCGTGCCCGACGTGCTGGAGGATCGTGGTGGCCAGGCCGTCCCGCCGCAGCAGGTCGAGGAAGACCTCCGTCCCGTCCCGCCCCCAGGTGGCGGCGGCGCGCCCGGCGGGGCCGGCCGGGCCGGCGGGTCGGGGGCTCCCGGCGGGGCCGGCAGACCGGGGACTCCCGGCGGGGCCGGCGGGTCGGGGACTCCCGGCGAGTTCGGCGATGGTCCGGCCGACCACGTCAGCCAGTTCGGCCGAACCGACGCCGGAGACCTGCACCGTCGCCCAGTCGACGGCCACCCCGTGGCAACCGTCGCTGCCCGTCTCCTCCAGTTCGCGCCGGATCCGCTCGCACGCCACCGGGTCGGCCAGCCGGGTCAGAGTGGCGGCCGGTCCGCCCTCGCCGACCCAACTCGGCAGCAGCGCGGCCAGGGTGGTGGAGCCAGGCAGGTAGGGGTAACTGTCCAGGGTGATGTCGACGCCCTCGGCGATCGCTTGGTCGACGAGCGCCAGCAGTTCGTCCGCCCGGCCCCGGTTGACCTCGAAGTTCATCGTCGCGTGGGTCAGGTGCAGTGCGCAGCCGGACCGCCTGGCGATCTCGACCATCTCCGCGTACCCCTCCAACGCCCCTGATCCGTAGGAGCGTTGGTGCGGAGCGTGGAAGCCGTCGTAGGCCGCGACCACCGTGCACAGCTCGACCAGCTCGGCGGTGTCCGCGTACGTCCCTGGGGTGTAGCTGAGGCCGCTGGACATGCCGACCGCACCGTCCAGCAGGCTCTTCGCCAGCACGTGCCGCATCCGGTCGAGTTCGGCGGCGGTCGGTGGGCGGTCCGCCCAGCCCATGGCGAGCATCCGCAGGGAGCCGTGCGGCACGAGGTAGCAGGCGTTCACGGCCGGCCGGGTGCGGTCGATGCGGTCCAGGTAGCCGGCGACGTCGCGCCAGTCCCAGTCGAGGTCCGGAGGATCGCCGTTCCAGCCGGCCAGTTGGCGGCGCAGTGCAGCCAGCGTGGTGTCGTCCACGGGGGCGTAGGAGAGCCCGTCCTGACCGAGCACCTCGCAGGTGACGCCCTGGGTGACCTTGGCCGGGTGCTCGGGCTCGAGGAGGAGGGCCAGGTCGGAGTGGGCGTGCATGTCGATGAAGCCGGGCGTGAGGACCAGGCCGTCGGCGTCGACCACGGCGGGGCCGTCCAGGTCCGGGCCGATCTCGGTGATCAGGCCGTCGGCGATCCGGACGTCGGCCCGGTAGCGTTCGGCCCCGGTGCCGTCGACGACCGTCGCTCCCTTGAAGACGGTCCTCTCGGCTCGGGGGGCCGCCGCCTCCGCGGGGCGGACGGTTCCCCCCGTTCCCCCCGCCCCCGCCCCCGCCCCCGCCATCAGAAGAACGTCCTGACCAGCCCGGTGACCTTCGGCTCGGCCGCGTCGGCGGAGTCCAGTACGGGGATCGCCGTCCACTTGTCGAAGGCCGTGCACGGGTGTGAGACGCCGAGCCGCAGCACCGCGCCGATCGGCGCGAGGTCTCCGGCGTCGCGCAGGAAGGCGTGCTGGTCGTTGAGCGCGGTGATCCGGGCCGCCGTGCCGGCCAAGTGCGCCCCGCCGCGCACGAGTTGCGGCTCGGGCAGGCCTTCGTCGAAGGGCAGGTCGCGCTTGCCCGCGTCCAGCAGTGCCAGGTGCGGTTCGGGCCGGGAGGTCACCCTGGCCCAGCCGTGCAGTGCACCCCGGAAGGGGGCGGTGTCGCCGCCGTGCCGGGCGAGCGGCGAGATGCCCCGGTAGAAGCCGTCGTCGTGGGCGATGTACGCGCCCGAGCGCAGCACCACCAGGGCTTCCGGCAGGGCGGCCAACTCCTCGACCACCAGGTCGAAGTAGGCGCTGCCGCCGGCCGAGACCACCGGCGGGGTGCCGTCCGGGTAGGCGCCGGCGAGCCGGCCGTGCAGTTCGCCGAGGGCCTTCAGGTAGTGGCGGACGGTGGTCAGCCCCTCGGCCGTGGCGTCGTGGGCGAGCGCGCCCTCGTATCCGCCGACACCTGCGAGCCGCAGGGTCGGCGCGCGCAGCACGGCGGCGGCGATCTCGACGGCGGCTTCCACCCCGCGGGCCCCGGTCCGCCCACCCGGGCCGCCGAGTTCGACCAGCACCTCGACCGGCCGCTCGGCCCCGGCGGCGCGCAGCGCCTCGTCCATCAGCCGGACGCCTTCGGTGGAGTCGGTCCAGCAGAGGAAGGCGAAGCCCGGGTCGGCGGCCAGTTCGGCGGCGAGCCACGCCAGCCCGGCCGGGTCGACCACGGTGTTGGCGAGCAGGATGCGCTGCACGCCGAAGGCCCGGGCGACCCTGACCTGGGGCAGGTTGGCGAGGGTGATGCCGTGGCTGCCGGCGGCCAGCTGGGCCTGCCACAGCGCGGGAGCCATGGTGGTCTTGCCGTGCGGCGTGAGTGCGACGCCCGCCTTGGCGCACCAGTCGGCCATGGTGCGGACGTTGTGGTCGAGGGCGGCGGCGTCGAGGGTGAGCAGCGGGGTGCCGAGCGAGGAGAGGGTGGGCCCGGTGGCGAGCCAGTCCCGGACGGAGTGGCCCCAACTCTCCGGCGGGGCGGCCTTGAACCGCCAGTCGAGGGTCTCGTCGGCCAGTGCCGCCACCGCGTCCCCGGCGATGCCCGGTCCGTCGGCGCTGCTCGCGAACGTCTGCTCCACCCTGTCCTCCAACTCGCCGGATTGCAACATGTGCAACGCGGGTTGCACATGCTGCCAGCACGGTTCTAGCATCGGCGCCGGATCACGGTCAACGGACCCGACTGACGGTCGGACCAGGTCGACAGGTCGACAGGTCGACTCGCCCGCAACGGTTGCGGACGGGACGGCCGCCGACGGAACACCCGTGCACGGAGAGCCCGTCGACGGAACACCCGCGCACGGAACACCCGTCGACGGAACGCCGCGCACGACGCCGACCGCCGGCCGCACAGAGGAGCCCACCAGATGCCGCGACAGGACACCCCGGGCCCGACCCCGCCCGGGACTCCGCCGACGGCCGTGTGCGTGGGCGAGTCGATGGCCGTCCTGCTGCCGGACCGCCCCGGCCCGCTGGAGGTGGTGGAGAACTTCCGGCTCTCCGTCGGCGGCGCGGAGTCCAACGTGGCCGGGACGCTGGCCGCACTCGGTGTGCCGACCGCCTGGATCAGCCGGGTCGGTGACGACGGCTTCGGCCGCCGGCTGGTCGCCGAGGTCGCCGCCCGGGGCGTGGACGTCTCCGCCGTCTCCGTCGACCCGCACCGCCCGACCGGCCTGTACCTCAAGGAGGTCGGCGGTGCCAGCGGCCACCGGCACGACCTCGGTCCCGGCCGCAGCCGCCTGCACTACCACCGGCGCGGCTCCGCGGCCGCTGCGCTGTCCCCCGCCCTGCTTGCCGACCCGGCCGCCGCCGCGCTGCTGGCCGGCGCCCGGCTGCTGCACCTGTCCGGCATCACCGCCGCGCTCTCCGACGACTGCCTGGCCCTGCTGCGCGCTCTCGTCGTCGAGCGCCGACCGGGCGCCGGGGTCCCGCCCGCCGAAGGCCCGGGGCTGGTCAGCTTCGACCTCAACTGGCGCCCCGCGCTGTGGCGGGACCGCGACCCCGCCGTGCTGCCGCCCCTGCTGGACGCCGCCGACCTGCTGCTGCTCGGCACCGACGAGGCGCTGGACGCCTTCGGCACCGGCGAGCCCGCCGCGCTGCGCCGCCGTTTCCCCTCCCCCGCCACGGTGGTGGTCAAGGACGCCGCCCGGGCGGTCACCGCCCTGGAGCGGGACGGTACGGCGGTCAGCGAACCGGCGCTGGCCGTCGAGGTGGTCGAAGCCACCGGCGCGGGTGACGCCTTCGCGGCCGGCTACCTGGCCGGCACCCTCCGCGGCCTGGACCAGCGCCGCCGGCTGCGGCTCGGCCATCTGAGCGCGGCCTGCGCGCTGACCACTCCCGGTGACCAGGCCGAACTGCCGCCCGCGCACGTGGTGGCGGCGCTGCTCGACGCCCCGGCCGCCGACTGGGCGGCCACCCGGGTCACCGCCGGAGGCGTCGTCTCCCCCGCGCTCCGGGCACCGGCACGATGAGCACTCCTTCCAGCCCCCCGACCGGAGCCCGAGCCCGATGAGCCAGACCGTCACCCGCGCCCTGCGCATCCTCGCCCAGCTCGGCGAGGGCGAGCGCTCCCTCGACCAGCTGGCCGAGGTGCTCGGCGTCCACAAGACCACCGTGCTCCGGCTCCTCCAGAGTCTGGAGGAGGAACGGTTCGTCTACCGCGACGCGGCCTACCGCTACCACCTCGGCGCGGGCCTGTTCGCGCTCTCCGGCCTCGCCCTGGAGCAGCGCGGCATCCGCCGGATCGCCGCCCCGCACCTCGCCGAACTGAACGCCGCCACCGGCCAGACCGTGCACCTGGCCGCGTACGAGGGCGGCGAGGTGGTCTACATCGACAAGTTCGACTCCCGCCATCCCGTCCGGATGTACTCCCGGATCGGTCTGCGCGCCGCACTGCACTGCGCCGCCGTCTCCAAGGTGCTGCTCGCGGACCTGCCGCTGCCCGAGCGCCGCCGGGTGGTGGCCGGGATCGACTTCACCCCGCACACCGGGCGCACCCTCACCACGCCCGAAGCGCTGCTCGCGGAGCTGGACAAGGTCGCCGCCCAGGGCTGGGCGCAGGACCACGCCGAACACGAGTCCTTCATCAACTGCGTGGCCGCACCGATCCGGGACGCCAGTGGACGGGTGGTCGCCGCCGCGTCGATCTCCGTGCCCGACGTCGTCCTCCCGTACGAGCAGGTGCTGGACCTCCTGCCGCAGCTGCTCGCCACCGCCCGCGCCGTTTCGGCCGACTGCGGCCGACCCGAGCGAAACCGATGACTCCCCACGACAGGCCGGTGAGCCGTCACGACAGGCCGACGACCCGCCACGACAGAAGGAGCCCCGTGCCCGACAAGACCGAGATTCGTACCGACGGCGCCCCCGTCCCCGCCTGGATGTTCTCCCAGGGCGTGCGCAAGGGCCCGATCCTGCAGGTGTCCGGTCAGGGCGCACAGGACCCGGCCACCGGCGAGATCGTCCACCACGGTGACGTGCGGGCCCAGACCCGCCGCACCCTGGAGAACGTCAAGGCCGTCGTCGAGGCGGGCGGCGCCACCATCGAGGACGTGGTGATGTTCCGCGTCTACCTCACCAAGCGTGCCGACTTCCCGCTGATGAACGAGGCCTACGCCGAGTTCATCGAGGAGAACGTCAAGCCCGGCGGCGTGAAGCCCTGCCGCACCACCGTCTTCGTGGAACTCCCCCAGGAGTCCATGCTGGTGGAGATCGACGCCCAGGCCGTCGTCGGCTGACGACGCACCGGCGGGCACCGGCGGACACCGGCCGGCGCGAACCGCCACCGCCCGACCCCGCAGGGCCCGGATGCCGCAACCGCGCGTCCGGGCCCTCGGCGTGCCCTGCGCCGTCGCCCGCTTGCCACACCCCCACCCGGACATTAGGTTAGCCTCACCTAACCAAGAGGAGGTCCGTTCATGAGCACGCTCCACGAGGTGGGCGCATGACCCCGTCCACCGCCGACACCGAGCCCGAGCCCACCACCGCCGAACGCGCCCGGAGCCTGCTCAGCGCGACCTCCTCGCTCACCGTCCGCGCCCTCGGCGAGCGCCACGACCTGGAGACCCCGGTCTCCGTCCACGGCACCCGGCTGCGCCTGCGCGCCCCGCTCGACGCCCCGCTCACCACGGCCGCCGTCGGCGCCGTCGGCGGCCTGGCCGTCGTGGTCGACGTCACCGACGTCTCCCCGGTGGCCGTCCGCGACCGGATCCGCGCCCGCCTCACCCTGGCCGGCCGGCTGCACCTGGCCCACCTCGCCGACGACGGCCTCAGCGTCCACCTGCGCGTGGACGTCGCCCACGCCGTCCTCGCCACCCCGTACGGCACCGGCGCGCTCACCGCCGCCGACCTCGCCGCCGCGGCTCCCGATCCGCTGGCACGTCACGAGGCCGCGCTGCTCACCCATCTGGCCGACGAGCACGCCGACGCCCTCGCCCTGCTCACCAGGCTGCTCGATCCCGGCCTGCTCTCCGGACATCCGGACGTCCGCCCGCTCGCCCTGGACCGCTACGGCCTGGTGCTGCGCCTGGACCACCCGCACGGCCACCGCGACGTCCGCCTGGTCTTCCCGGAACCCGCCGGTGACACCGAGGACTTCGGCCACCGGATGCACGCCCTGCTGGGCGCCGCCGAGCACGGCCTGCCCGCCCGCCGGAACTGACCGGCCCCGGCGCGGCCCACCGTCCCGCCGATGGCAGCCCGGGTGCGCCCGCGGAGCCGCCCCCTGGAAACGGCAGAGGCCGGCCCGGCGCCACGAGGAGTCCTCGTGGCACCGGGCCGGCCTTGGGCGTGTCCCGCGCCCATGTCCACCGGTGCGGCGATCACCCGGTCGAGCGGTCACCCGACATGACCATCCCGGGCGGTCGATTCGCCCCGCACCAGCGGTGGTTCTGGAACCCGCGGTCGGAGCTGCGTCCGAGCGGGGCCGACCTGCGGTCGGACCGGGTCAGAGCGCGACGCCGTGGGCGCGCAGGTAGGCGACCGGGTCGATGTCCGAGCCGTACTCCGGACCGGTGCGGATCTCGAAGTGCAGGTGCGGGCCGGTCACGTTGCCGGTGGCGCCGGAGAGGCCGAGCTGCTGGCCGACGGTGACGGTCTGACCGATCTTCACGCCGATCACGGACAGGTGCGCGTACTGGGCGTACTTGCCGTCGGCGAGCTTGATCTCGACCTCGTTGCCGTAGGCGCCGCCGTTGCCGGCCTTCACCACGACACCGTTGGCGACCGCACGCAGCGGGGTGCCGGTAGCGGCGACGAAGTCCTGGCCGGTGTGGTGCCCGGAGGCCCACATCGAGCCGGCCACGCCGTAGGCCTCGCCCAGCACCGGGTGGGCCAGCGGGGCGACGTAGCCCGAGGTGGCGGCGACCGGCGCGGCGGCGACGGCCGGGGCCGGGGCGGCGGTCTGAACCTGGGTCTGGACCTGGGCGCCCGGCTTGGCGGCCTCGGTCCGGGTCTGCACCGGGGCGGCCGGCTTGGCCGGAGCTGCGGGCTTGGCCGGAGCGGCGGGCTTGGCCGGAGCAGCCGGCTTGGGGGCGTCGGCGTGAGCCGTGATGGACAGCTGCTGACCCGGGAAGATCAGGTTCGGGTTGGCGCCGACCACCGAGCGGTTGCGCTCGTACAGCGCGTGCCAGCCGCCCTCGACGTGCTTGGCGTCGGCGATCTTCGACAGGCTGTCACCGCTGACGACGCGGTAGCTCTCCTGGGCGGCGGCCGGGGCAGCGGCCGGAGCGGCAGCCGGGGCGTCCGCGGCGGCGGCGGGCTGCGCCGCCGGAGCGGCGGCCGGAGCCGCGGGGGCGGTGTGGGCCTGGGCGCTCACGGTGGTCACGAGCGGAAGCACGAAGGACACACCGGTGACGGCGGTCGCGATGCCGATGCGGGCTGCGCGGGGCAGGGCGATACGACGGGCCTGAGCAGGCATGGAATTTTCCTCTCCGACGCCTGCGAGGTGAGCTGTCGGGTTCGGGCTGGAGTTGCCCGGCCGCATGCGCGGCTTCACCCCTAGCCGGTCCTGGACGTTCGCGCTGCGAAGCGCGGATCCGGTCCGGCGACTTACCTGTGGGTCCCCCGCTCCTGCCGTACAGAGCTCAGTTCGAACCACCCGGCAGCGGCAGGACTCGGCGTTCCACCCGGTGGATCCACCCGGGCTGGCCGAGCGGTCGCTGAACTAAAACCCATCCGTTCGGGTGAAGCAATGTCGATCTCTTGAACGCAGCACGATCCCCCGCCGACCGGTGACCCTCCGCATGATCCGGCGCACTGTACGTACACAACCCAAACACGTGGCGCCACTGATCCACGACCCTGCGGCGAACACGCACACCCAGCGCGGCGCACCCGTCACGCATCGTGCGCGGCGAACACACCTTCCGGTGACCCTTGTCACGTGCACCCCACGGGGCGCAGGATCGGGCCGTGGCCACCTCCAAGGCCGGCACCCTGCGCCTGAGCACCGCGCAGGGTCGCTGGGTGCTCCTGGCAACGGTGCTCGGCTCCAGCATGGCGATGCTCGACGGCACCGTGGTGAACGTCGCCCTGCCCCGGATCGGCGCCGACCTGGGCGCCTCCCTGGCAGCCCTGCAGTGGACGCTGAACGCCTATCTGCTCACGCTGGCGGGTCTGATCCTGCTCGGCGGAGCGCTCGGCGACCGGTACGGCAGGCGCCGCGTGTTCCTGATCGGCGTCATCTGGTTCGCCGCCGCGTCCGCCGCCTGCGCCGCCGCCCCGAACATCCAGGTGCTGATCCTGGCCCGGGCCGTCCAGGGCATCGGCGGGGCGCTGCTCACCCCCGGCTCGCTCGCCATGCTCCAGGCGGTGTTCGACCCTGACGACCGCTCGGCCGCGGTGGGCCTGTGGTCCGGGCTCGGCGGGGTGTCCGCGGCCGTCGGCCCCTTCCTCGGCGGCTGGCTGGTGGACGGCCCCGGCTGGCGCTGGATCTTCCTGCTGAACCTGCCGCTGGCCGCCGCCGTGGTCGCGGTGACCTCCCGTTACGTACCGGAGAGCCGCGACGAGTCCGCCTCCGGCCGCTTCGACGTGCCCGGCGCCCTGCTCGCCGCGCTCGCCCTCGGTGCCATCACCTACGCCCTCACCGCCGCCGGGGAGGGCCTGTCCCCGGCCGTCTGGGTCTCCGGCGCGGCCGGCCTGCTGCTCGGGGCCGCCTTCGTCGCCGTCGAACGCCGCGCACCCGAGCCGATGCTGCCGCTCGGCCTGTTCTCCTCCCGGCTGTTCACGGCCGTGAACCTGGTCACCCTGTGCGTCTACGCGGCGTTCAGCGGGGTGTTCTTCCTGCTGGTGGTGCAGCTGCAGATCGTGTCCGGCTTCAGCCCGCTGGTCTCCGGTTTCGCCCTGGTGCCGATCACGCTGCTGATGCTGGGCTTCTCGGCGCGCGCGGGGCGCCTCGGCAAGCGGATCGGCCCGCGCATCCCGCTCACCGTCGGCCCGCTGCTGTGCGCCGCCGGGGTGCTGCTGATGCTGCGCACCGGCCCCGGGTCCTCCTACTGGGCGGACGTGCTGCCCGCCGTCGTGGTGATGGGCAGCGGGATGACGCTGCTGGTGGCACCGCTGACCGCCACGGTGCTGGCGGCCGTCGAGGTACGGCACGCGGGCATCGCCAGCGGTGTCAACAACGCCGCCGCCCGCGCGGCCGGCCTGCTGGCGGTGGCCGCCCTCCCCGCGCTGGCCGGGCTGAGCGGCGACGACTACCGGGTGCCGTCCGCGGTGGACTCCGCCTTCCACACCGCGATGCTGATCTGCGCGGGCCTGCTGGCCTGCGGCGGGCTGATCGCCTTCACCACCGTCCGCGGCAACGTGCTCGCCCCCGAGGACCGGCCGGTCGCCGAGCCGGACTGCGCATGGAACTGCGGCACCACCCCGCCGCTCGACCCGGGCCACGTCCACCTGCACGAGGGCCCTGCCACCGGTTCGGCGGCAGGGCCCTCGGAGGGCTGACCGGGCGTCGTCGGACGCCCGCCCCGTCAGAGGATGTCGGCCGGCGCGTACTTGGCGGCCTCCGGGTAGGCGGCCGCGACGGCCTCCACCCGGCGGACCACCTCGGCGACCTGGGCACCGGCCGCGCCGGTGAAGGACAGCTTGTCGGCCAGCAGCGCGTCCAGCGCGGCCCGGTCCAGCGGGATCCGCTCGTCGGCGGCCAGCCGGTCCAGCAGCTCGTTCTCCCGGGCGCCCGCGCGCATCGCCAGCGCGGAGGCGACGGCGTGCTCCTTGATGACCTCGTGCCCGGTCTCCCGGCCGACGCCCGCACGCACCGCGCCCATCAGCACCTTGGTCGTCGCCAGGAACGGCAGGTAGCGGTCGAGCTCGGCCTCGACCACGGCCGGGAAGGCGCCGAACTCGTCCAGCACGGTCAGGAAGGTCTCCAGCAGGCCGTCGAAGGCGAAGAAGGCGTCCGGCAGCGCGACCCGGCGCACCACCGAGCAGGAGACGTCGCCCTCGTTCCACTGGTCGCCGGCCAGCTCGCCGGTCATCGAGGCGTAGCCGCGCAGGATCACGGCCAGGCCGTTGACGCGCTCGCACGAGCGGGTGTTCATCTTGTGGGGCATCGCGGAGGAGCCGACCTGGCCCTCCTTGAAACCCTCCGTCACCAGCTCGTGGCCGGCCATCAGGCGGATGGTCTTGGCCAGGCTGGACGGGGCGGCGGCCAGCTGGACGAGGGCGGTGAGCACCTCGAAGTCCAGCGAGCGCGGGTACACCTGGCCGACGCTGGTCAGCACGTTGTCGAAGCCGAGGTGCGCGGCGACCCTGCGCTCCAGCTCGGCCAGCTTCTCGGTGTCCCCGCCGAGCAGGTCCAGCATGTCCTGGGCAGTGCCGACCGGGCCCTTGATCCCGCGCAGCGGGTAGCGGGCGATCAGCTCCTCCAGGCGGCGGAAGGCGACCAGCAGCTCGTCGGCGATCGACGCGAAGCGCTTGCCGAGGGTGGTGGCCTGCGCGGCCACGTTGTGCGAACGGCCGGCCATGACCAGCTCGGAGTGCTGGGCGGCGAGGCTCGCGAGGCGCACCAGCACGGCCACCGTGCGGTCCCGGACGTGCTCCAGGGACTGGCGGACCTGCAGCTGCTCGACGTTCTCGGTCAGATCGCGGGAGGTCATGCCCTTGTGGATCTGCTCGTGGCCAGCGAGCTCGCTGAACTCCTCGATCCGGGCCTTCACGTCGTGGCGGGTGATCCGCTCACGGGCGGCGATCGAGCCGAGGTCGACCTGGTCGATCACCCGCTCGTAGTCGGCGACGGCACCGGCCGGCACCTCGACACCCAGGTCCTGCTGGGCCTTCAGGACGGCGAGCCACAGGTGGCGCTCGAGGACCACCTTGTGCTCGGGGGACCACAGCTGGGCCAGGGTCGCCGAGGCGTACCGGGAGGCCAGGACATTGGGGATCTGGGGCTTCGCGCTCACGCTTCGCAAGCCTAACAGCCGAGGTCACGCCGATCGTCGGCGGGCGGACGCCCCGCTACTGCGGTGCGGCGCCCGTCCGGCCGGCCAGCACCGGCAGGACCTGTGCGCAGATGGAGTGCAGGGCGACCCGCTGCTCGTCGGTCATCGCCTCGAAGGCCTGGTGGGTGCGGCCCATCTCGCTGCGGATGCGGTTGAGGATCTCCCGGCCCTCGTCGGTGATCACCACGATCTTCACCCGGCGGTCGCCGGCCGCGGCCTCGCGGTTGGCCAGGCCCAGCGACTCCAGCCGGTCCACGATCCCGGTCACGTTCGACGCGTCGCAGCCCAGCCGCCCGGCGAGCGCCCGCATCGGCACCGGCTCCTGCACCGCGCCCAGCGCCTTGGCCTGGGAGGAGGAGAGCCCGTGCCGGGCCGCGGCCGCCGCGAAGTCCTGGAAGTACGCGGCACCGACGGCGGCCAACGCCTCCATCAGCTCGGCGTTGGTCGGTACGGTCGTCGTCGAGGTCGAACCCATGGGGCCAGCGTACGGCGGAGTGCTTCAGTAACTCAAGATTTGACCACGGCAACCGTCGGCGAGCCGCCTCGCGGTTCCGCCGTTCGGGGTCCGCGCGGACGCGCCGCGCATCCGCCGCCCGCCCGCCCGCGGTGCACCCGCCGAGCGCTCCGCCGGGCCGCCTCAGAGCACCAGCTGGTCGAACAGCCGCCGCAGCTCGGCGTCCGGGTCCGCGGTCAGCCCGGTGTGCACCGGTCCCGGCTGGACGATCGCGCTGCGCGGTGCGGTCAGCCAGCGGAACCGCTGCCCGGGGCTGTCCGAAGCCGCCGGACCGGCCGACGGGCCGCCGAGGCAGACCGCCTCGATCCCCTGGAGGGCCCGCCGCACCCCGTGCACGTCCGCCACCGGGTCCAACGCCAGCAGCCGCGCCTGGTCCAGGTGCGTGCGCGCGGCCAGGTGGGCGTTCTGCCGGCAGTACAGCAGCACCCCGACGTTGACGCACTCGCCCCGCTCGACCCTCGGCACCGCACGGATCACGGCGTACTCGTAGTCGTGCAGTTCCACCACGGCCGGAAGCCCGGCCGGAACCCGGGCCGGCAGCCCGGTCGGCAGCGGCTCGGTCATGCGGGCACCTCCGGCAGCCAGTCGCGCGGACCGGCCAGTCGCCCGGTCAGCTGGGAACGGTACGCGGCGCGCACCTCGTCGGGCGAGTCGAAGCCGAACTCGTCCACCAGCCAGACCTCGGGGATCTGCGCCACCGCCGCCTCGACCGCCGCCTCCGCGAGCGGCGCCAGCGCCTTGTCCGCCGCCGCCAGGTCCGGACGCGCGCGCAGCAGCGCGTGGTCGGAGGCGTCGTACGGACGGCGCACCCAGGCGGCGGCGCCCGCCCAGTTGTGGTGGAAGATCAGGCTCGCGCCGTGGTCGATCAGCCGCAGCCCGCCGGTCGCCACCAGCAGGTTGGGATTGCGCCAGGAGCGGTCGACGTTGCCGATCAGCGCGTCGAACCAGACCACCTGCCCGGCGAGTTCCGGGTCCACGTCGAAGCAGAGCGGATCGAAGTTGAGGGCGCCGCTGACGAAGGCCATGCCGAGGTTGGTGCCGCCGCTGGCCCGCATCTGGTCCTGGATCTGGTGGTCCGGCTCGCTCCGCGCGAGCACCGGGTCCAGGTCGACGGTCACCAGCTCCGGCACCGGCAGCCCGAGCCGCCGGCCCAACTCCCCGGCCAGCACCTCCGCCACCAACGCCTTCCGGCCCTGCGCCGCGCCCACCCACTTCAGCGCGTACAGCCGCCGGTCGTCGGCCTCGACCAGGCCCGGCATCGAGCCGCCTTCTCGCAGTGGCGTCACGTACCGGACCGCCGTCACCTCGGGGAGCACGCCCGACAGCTTATCCGTGCACCCCGCACCGCCGTGCGCAGCCGTCCCGCGGCCCGTCCCCGCGCCACACCGGCCCCATCCGCACCACCTACCTCAGACGCCCTCTCCCAGTGGCAGCGACCGCTGCTCCGTGCGAGTGTGGCGGACAGTGATTGGGGACTCTGACGACCTGCACGACAAAGGGATGAGCGATGGAACGACCTCGGATCCTGATCGTGGGCGGTGGCTTCGCCGGCCTGGAGTGCGCGCGCCGCCTCGAACGCAAGCTCTCGCCGTCGGAGGCCGAGATCTCGCTGGTCACGCCGTTCAGTTACCAGCTCTATCTCCCCCTCCTCCCCCATGTCGCCGCCGGCGTCCTCACCCCCCAGTCCGTGGCCGTGTCGCTGCGCCGCACCCTGCGCCGCACCCACATCGTGCCCGGCGGCGCCATCGGCGTGGACCCGGCCTCCAAGGTCTGCGTCGTCCGCAAGATCACCGACGAGGTGGTCGCGCAGAAGTACGACGTCCTGGTGCTCACCCCCGGCAGCGTCACCCGCTCCTTCGACATCCCCGGGCTCACCGACTACGCCCGCGGCATGAAGACGCTCGCCGAGGCGGCCTACATCCGCGACCACGTGATCGCCCAACTCGACCTCGCCTCGGCCACCGTGGACCAGCGGGAGCGCGAGTCGCGGCTGCAGTTCGTGGTGGTCGGCGGCGGCTACGCGGGCACCGAGACGGCCGCCTGCCTGCAGCGCCTCACCACCGCCGCTGCCCGCCGCTACCCGCGGCTGGACGCCCGGCAGATCAAGTGGCACCTCATCGACATCGCCCCGAAGCTGATGCCCGAACTCGGCGACGCACTGGGCAACGCCGCCCTGGAGATCCTGCGGGGCCGCGGCATCGAGGTGTCCCTGGGCGTGTCGGTGGCGGAAGTCGGCGCCGAGACGGTCAAGTTCACCGACGGGCGGGTGCTGCCCTGCCGCACGCTGATCTGGACCGCGGGCGTGGCCGCGAGTCCGCTGATCGGCACCCTGGACGCGGAGACGGTCCGCGGCCGGCTCGCCGTGACGGCGGAGATGCGGGTGCCGCAGTTCGAGGGCGTGTTCGCGCTCGGCGACGCGGCGGCCGTCCCGGACCTCGCCAAGGGCGACGGCGCGGTCTGCCCGCCGACCGCCCAGCACTCGGCCCGGCAGGGCCGCGCGGTGGCCGACAACGTGATCGCCTCGCTGCGCCACCAACCGCTGGAGCCGTACTACCACAAGGACCTGGGCCTGGTGGTCGACCTCGGCGGCAAGGACGCGGTCTCCAAGCCGGTCGGTGTCGAACTGCACGGACTGCCCGCCCAGTTGGTGGCCCGCGGCTACCACCTGATGGCGATGCGCACCAATGCGGCCAAGTTCCGGGTGGGCGCGAACTGGCTGCTGAACGCGACCGCCGGGGACGACTTCGTCCGCACCGGCTTCCTCGCCCGCCAGCCCGCCCGCCTGCGCGACTTCGAGTACACCGACGCCTACCTGACGAAGGATCAGGTGCGCGCCCACGCCCAGTCCCTGCTGGCCAAGGGCTGATCCCGGAACGCCCCCGGCGCGCGCCGCGAACCACCGCGGCGGGCGCCGGGGCGCGCGGGTCACCGTGCGGTCAGGTACATCCCGCTCGCGTCCTTGCCCGCCGTGTTGCGGCAGGCGTAGTTCCCGCCGCTCTGCGCCCACACCAGGGTGAGGCAGCGTCCGAGCGCCAACTGCCCGTAGTAGTTGGGGTGCATCGACTCCTGGAGGACGCCCTGGGTGGTGTTGAGCCCGCCGTCCAGGAACCGCGCCCACTCACTGGTCGTCGCGGACGGACCGCTGCTCGCGGTCGGCTGCCGGGTCGCCGTCGAGCAGACCTCACGGCCCTGCAGCATGTCGGACAGGTCGAGGAACTGGACGCCCTTGGTCGCCGCCACCCCGGCCAGCGCGCCGGAGATCTGCGGGACCATCGAGTCGCGCGCCCAGTCGGCGTCCCCGTCCCAGAACGGGCAGCCGCCGGTGTCCGAACGGCTCCAGCCGCTCTCCGGGTAGCGCATCTCGGCGCTGCGCGGGATCGGCGACGGGTAGGACTGCAGCACCAGCCGGTAGTCCGACTGCGCGTAGCCCGCGGCGGTCATCACCGCGCGGATCTCGTCGATCGCCTTGCCCACCCCGGCCATCGCGGCCGGCATCCTGGAGTCGATCGAGGACTGCGCCGAGCCGTGGCAGTACGAGTACCAGATCAGGTAGTCCTGCACGCAGTCGGAGATGATGCTGCCGAAGCCCAGGTCGTTGCCGCCGATCGACAGGGTGATCAGCTTGACGTTGTTCTGCCGTGCCACGGTGGCGAGTTGGTCGGCCTGCGGGGCCTCGCCCTTGAACGACTGGCCGCCGTTGGCGGCCCGGAAGACGTTCGCCGTCACGGCCCCGGAACAGGCCAGGTCGATCCGGTTCTGGGCGACCGTCGATGCGCCGAGCACCTCGGCGACGTCGGAGCGGTCGCAGCCGCTCGCCGCCGTGGCGCCGTAGACCACCGAGGGGTCGGCCGAAGTGCCGTTCCAGGCCCGGTCGGTGCCGTTGCGGCTGCCGCTGGTGCCGGCGGCGTTGCCCATCCAGCGCCCGGCCTCGCCGGAGATGTAGCTGTCGCCGAGTGCCACGCTCGCCGTCGGCCCCGAGGGGACGGCGGCCGGGGCGGCCGCGGCCGGGGCGGCGACGGCCAGCCCCGCCACGGTCAGCGGCAGGGCGAAGGCTGCGGCCAGCAGCCGGCGGGCGAGTCGGGGTGCGCTGCGGGTGAGGCTCGAACGGTTTTCGGGCACGGCGGAAACTCCTGCGGCTCGGTCTCCCCGCGGTGTGGGGACGGGAAGACGCGTAGGTGAGGGTGGGCCGCCGGCCGGTGGCGCGATGAAGATGACATGGCCCCGGCCGCCGCCGCTAGGCGTGTGCGTCAGGTTTCCGCATTTGTTACCGACGGGTTCGGCCGGGGCCGCCCCGGGGGGAACGACCCGTGCTCCGCCCGCCCCGGGAGCAGGGCCCGAACCACCCGCCCCCGAACCACCCGCCCCCGGCCACCCGGCCGGCTCCGGCCACCCCGCCGGCCGCGCTCACACCAGCCGCGAGTCGGCGCCGGCCGATCCCAGCACCTGCGCCAGGTCGTCGGCCAACCGTCGGGCGTCGGCCGCCTCCAGCCGCGCCGTGGTGAACCGCAGCCCGGGCGGCGACTGGATCCGGAACCGCGCGCCCGGCGCCGGGACCCAGCCGCGCTGCACCAGCGCGGCCAGTGCCGAGGCCTCGTCCGGCACCGGGACCCAGACGTTCAGCCCGCTCTCCCCGTGCGCCGCGATGCCACGCGCCGCCAGTTCGCCCAGCAGCGCGTCCCGCCGCGCCCGGTAGACGGCCGCCACCCGCGCGACCGGCGCCGCGTCGCTGCGCCACAGCTCCGCGACGGTGCGCTGGAGCAGGTGGCTGACCCATCCCGCGCCCAGCCGCAGCCGTCCGGCCACCCGGCCGATCGTCTCCTGGTCCCCGACCGCCACCGACACCCGCAGGTCCGGCCCGTACGCCTTGGCCGCCGAGCGCACCACCACCCAGTGCTGCGACCCTGCCCCGACCAGCGGGTGGTACGACTGGTCGACCATGCCGTGGCCGTGGTCGTCCTCGATCAGCAGCACCCCGGGGTGCCCGGCCAGGACGGCCCGCAGCGCCTCGGCCCGCCGGGCGGTGAGCGCCGCACCGGTCGGGTTCTGGGCCCGACTGGTGACCACCACCGCACGGGCGCCCCCGCCGAGGGCGGAGGCCAGCGAGTCGGGCAGCGGGCCCTCGTCGTCCAGCCGTACCGGCGCGGGCCGCAGCCCCATGGCGGGCAGCAGGTCGAGCAGGCTTCCCCAGCCCGGGTCCTCGACCGCCACCGCGTCGCCGGGGCGCAGGTGGGCGCCGAGGGTGCGCTCGATGGTGTCCAGCGAGCCGGAGGCCACCACGATCGGGCCGCCGGGCAGCCCGTCGGCCTCGAACGAGGCCCGGGCCAGTGCGAGCAGTTCCGGGTCGACCTTCGGGTGCCCGTACAGCACGGGCTCGGCCCTCGCAGCCTCGGCGGCGGCGGCGAGCGCCTGGGTGAGGTCGGGCAGCAGGGCCGGATCCGGGTTTCCGGCGGCGAGGTCGCGGGCGTGCGCGGGGACCGGGACGCGGATCCGGTCCCGAGCGGTGAGCGCGGGGCGGGGCAGGATGCGACTGCCCTTGCGGCCGGCCGTCTCGATCACGCCCCGGTCGCGCAGCAGCCGGTAGGCGGCGGCCACGGTGTTGGGGTTGACGCCGAGTTCGGCTGCCAGGTCGCGCAGCGGGGGCAGGGTGGTTCCCGGGGCGAGCCGCCCGCTGCTCACGCCCTGTTCGATGTGGGCCGCGATTTCGCTGGCGCGCCGCCCTTTCAGCGGATAGTCTCCTAGCACAAACAACATTATGCACTAGTACATAGAGGTCTGTCATGCCGGCCACGCCCACCGACGGCGCCGCGGAGCGCACCGACGGCGCCACCTACGCCCGCACCCCCCGCACCACCCCGACCCGGTACAGGGACCGCGCCACCTGGGAGCAGGAGGCGATCCACGCCATCCTCGACAGCGCCTACATCTGCCACCTCGGCTTCGTGGCCGACGGCGCCCCGGTCGTGCTGCCGACGATCTTCGCCCGGGTCGGCAGCCGGCTCTACGTCCACGGCTCCACCGGCAGCCGTCCGCTGCGCGGTGCCTCCGGCGACCAGGGCATGCCGGTCTGCGTCACGGTGACCCAGGTCGACGCCCTGGTGCTGACCAAGTCCGCCTTCAACCACTCGGTGAACTTCCGGTCGGTGGTCGCCCACGGCACGGCCCACCAGGTCACCGACCCGCAGGAACTGGACGTCGCACTGGCCGCCCTGGTCGACCACGCGGTCCCCGGCCGTTCCGGCGCGGTCCGCCCCGCCAACGCCAAGGAGCTCGCCGCGACCGCCGTGATCCGACTGGAGCTCGACGAGGTCTCGGCCAAGATCCGTGCCGACGGCGCCGACGACGACCCCGAGGACGCCGACCTGCCGTACTGGTCCGGCCTGATCCCGGTCACCACGGTGCACGGCGCCCCGGTGCCGTACGACGAGTCCGTACCGCTGCCCGCGCACCTGCGCGGCTACCCCCGCTGAGAGGGCTGCACCGATGCTGATCAGGTCCTGGGACCGCGGCGACGAGGACGAGTGGCGCGCCTGGCTGGCGCAGGGCCGCGACTTCGGCCTGCTCGCCGCCAACGGCGGCCCCGACGAGGGGCCGGTGCTGGTCCCGACGCACTTCCTGCTGGACGCCGGGCGCGGCGAGATCCTGCTGCACCTCGCCGCGCCCAACCCGCTGCTGGCCGCCGTCCGGGCCGACCCCAACGTGACCCTCGCGGTCACCGACGACTACGCCTTCGCCCCCGGCCACTGGCGCGGCGCGCCCGGCACGCCCACCAGTTACTACGCCTCGGTCCACTTCCACTGCACCGCCGAGATCGTCGAGTCGGCCGCGGGCAAGGCGGAGATCCTCAACCGCCAGCTGGCGCACTTCCAGCCGGAGACCCCCGAGGTCCGGGTGGTGCCCGGCGCGGACGAGCTCGCCCGGCAGCTGCCCGGGCTGCGCGGGCTCCGCCTGACGGTGCGGGAGGTGCGGGCCAAGTTCAAGTTCGACGACAAGAAGCCCGCCGAGGCGCAGCACGCGATCGCCGAGCGCCTCGCCGAACGCGCCGCCGGCCCCGGTCGCGGCCGCGACCACTACGCCGGCGCCCGGGCCGAACTGCTGCGGCGTCACCAACGGCGCACGGCCGCCGTGGGCGCCGGGGACTGACTCCGCATCACCCGTTCGGCCCTCAACTGAGGCGGGTGGACCGCCGCACTGCTCGAATGTGAGACGAGCCCTGCCCAGCCGTCGGTGCGGGCCCGTCGACCTCGGGGAGCGTGTGTGTCCACAGTCCACCATCAGCGGGCCTCGGGCGAGGCCCACCTCGGGCACGTGGTGTTCATCTCCGCGGCGGCCGCCATGGGCGGCTTCCTGTTCGGCTACGACAGCGCGGTGATCAACGGTGCGGTGACGGGCATCCAGAAGCACTTCGCGGTGGGCCACGGCACCACCGCCTTCGTCGTGGCCATCGCGCTGCTCGGCTCGGCCGTCGGCGCGGTGGTCGCCGGCCGGCTGGCCGACCACTTCGGCCGGGTACGCACGATGCTGCTGGCCGCCGTGCTGTTCGCGGCCAGCGGCATCGGCTCGATGTTCCCGCCGAACATCGAGGCGCTGGCCTGCTGGCGCGTGATCGGCGGCATCGCCATCGGCATCGCCTCGGTGATCGCGCCCACCTACATCGCCGAGGTGGCCCCGACCGCCTACCGCGGCCGGCTCGCCTCCTTCCAGCAGATGGCGATCGTGCTCGGCATCACCGTCTCCCAGCTCGCCAACTGGGCGCTCAACCAGGCCGCCGGCGGCGAGTCGACCAACCACCTCGGCGGCGTCCAGGCCTGGCAGTGGATGCTCGGCGTCGAGACGATCCCGGCCCTGGTGTACGGGCTGATGGCGCTGGCCATCCCGGAGTCCCCCCGCTACCTGATCGCCGACCACCGCGAGGCGCAGGCCCGCAAGGTGCTGGTCGAGGTCGAGGGCGAGGACGTCGACCTGGACGCCCGGGTGGCGGAGATCCGCGCGGTGCTGGCGTCCACCCGCAAGCCCCGGCCGCGGGACCTGCTGGGCGGCCGCTTCGGCCTGCTGCCGATCGTCTGGGTCGGCATCGGCGCCTCGGTGTTCCAGCAGTTCGTCGGCATCAACGTGATCTTCTACTACTCCTCCTTCCTCTGGCAGTCGGTCGGCATCAACGAGTCCAACTCGCTGCTGATCAGCCTCTCCACGTCGATCATCAACGTGATCGGCACGGTGATCGCGATGGCCCTGGTGGACCGGATCGGCCGGAAGCCACTGGCCCTGGCCGGCTCCACCGGCATGGCGCTCGCGCTGGGCGCGGCCGCCTGGGCGTTCTCCTACCGGCACGGCACGGGCGACACCGCCACCCTCGACAACACCCACGCCACCGTCGCCCTGGTCGCCGCGCACGTCTTCGTGCTCTGCTTCGCCTTCTCCTGGGGCGTGGTGGTCTGGGTGCTGCTCGGCGAGATGTTCCCCAACCGGATCCGGGCGCTGGCCCTGTCGGTCGCCGCCTCCGCCCAGTGGATCGCCAACTGGGCGATCACCGTCAGCTTCCCGGACCTCGCCGACTGGAACCTCGCCGCGACGTACGTCATCTACGCGGCCTTCGCGCTGCTCTCCATCCCGTTCGTGGCCTTCTGCATCAAGGAGACCAAGGGCCGCGCCCTGGAGGAGATGGGCTGAGCAACCGCCCCCGCACCGCCATGGCACGCACCACCACCGCACGCACCCCTCGGCGCGCGCGCCTCACACCGCACGCCCCCACCGCACGAGCCCCCGCCGAACGCGGCCCGACCCCACCGAGAGGAAGCCATGCCCGACGAGCGCGGCTCCCGGCAGAACGTCACCTTCCCGAGCGGCGGCCGCACCGCTCACGGGTACCTGGCCCGTCCTCCGCAGGGGGTCGGGCCGGGCCTGGTGGTGGTGCAGGAGTGGTGGGGCCTCACCTCGCACGTCGCGGACATGGCCGACCGCTTCGCCGCCGAGGGGTTCACGGTGCTCGCCCCCGACCTGTTCGGCGGCGCCACCACCCACGACCGCGCCGAGGCCGCCCGCCTCAAACGGGAGCTGCCGGTCGAACGGGCCGTCCAGGACCTCTCGGGCGCCGTCGACCACCTGCTGTCCCTGGACGGCGTGGTCGGTGACGCGGTCGGCACGGTGGGCTTCTGCATGGGCGGCGGCTTCGCCCTACTGCTCGCCACCCGGTGCGGGGACGAGGTGGCCGCCGCCGTCTCCTTCTACGGGCTCCCGCCCGACCCGGAGTTCGACTACCGCGGTCTGACGGCCCACGTCCTCGGGCACTTCGGCGAGCTCGACGGCTCGATCCCGATGGCCGCCGTGGACGAGGCCGCGATCCGGATCGGCGAGGCCACCGACGTCCGCCCCGAGTTCCACTTCTACCCGGCCGGACACGCCTTCATGAACGACGAGAACATCCTCGGCACCTACGACCCCCTGCAGGCCAGGATCGCCTGGCGCCGCACGGTCACCTTCCTCCACGGCCACCTCGGCTGACGCCGCGCCGCCCGGCGGCCGACCGCGGCACCCCGGACGCAACGGAGCCCGGCCGCGTGCCCGCGCCCGCGTCGTGAGCGCCCTGTGCGCCCCGCGTGCGCCCGCCGGAGAGCAACCACTGGTGCTGCTGGTTCGTCCGACCGGGTAGGACACACCATCCACTTGGGGGGCCACCGGTGCCGAAGCCGCTGCTGTTCCTGGACGTCGACGGGGTGCTGAACCCGGTCTGTCCGCACCCGGACGCCGGGTTCGACTCCCACACCCTGCTCGGTTACGCCGTCCTGCTCTCCGCCAGGCACGGCCGGTGGCTGCGCGAACTGGCCGGTGCGTACGAGCTGGTCTGGGCCACCACCTGGGAGGAGCACGCCAACACCCACATCGCCCCGGCGATCGGCCTGGACCCGCTGCCCTTCGTGCGCTTCACCGGCTACGTCCCGCAGCCCGACGATCCGCGCGTCCCGCTGATGGAGCTGTTCTCCGCCCGCAAGTGGGCGCCGCTGCTGCGTTACGCCGGGGGCCGTCCGTTCGCCTGGGTGGACGACGTGATCCCGCCCCGGCTGGTCCGCACGTCGCTCTGGCGCCGCGACCGGCTGCTGCTGCCGATCGACCCGGGCCAGGGCCTGGAGCGCCGGCACGTCGACCGGCTGCTCGCCCGGCCGCCGCGCCCCCAGCCGCCGACGTTCGGCGGATCCGCAGCCGGCCGAGCCGCGGCCGGTCGATCCGCGGCCGACGGATCTGCGCCCGGCGGACCGACCGTCAGGGGGTCGGCAGCCAACTGACGTGCCCGGCGAGCAGCGCGTACCCGACGAAGGCCACCGTGTCGATCAGCGCGTGCGCCGCCACCAGCGGCATCACCCGCCCCCAGCGCCGGTACAGCAGGCAGAACACCGCCCCCATCACCATGTTGCCGACCAGCCCGCCGACCCCCTGGTACAGGTGGTACGAGCCGCGCAGCACCGAACTCGCCACCAGCGCCGCCGGCCAGGACCACCCCAGCTGCCCCAGTCGGCGCAGCAGGTAGCCGAGGACCACGACCTCCTCCAGGATCGCGTTCTGCCAGGCCGACAGCACCAGCACCGGCACCCGCCACCACACGTCCGGCAGCCCGGAGGGCGCGACCGTCAGGTTGTACCCGGCCGCCTGCGAGGCCAGGTACAGGGCCAGTCCGCAGCCTCCGACCGCCGCAGCGACGGCCGCTCCCCGGCCGAGGTCGCCGAGTTTGCGCCCGAGGTCGAAGCCCAGCACCTTCAGCGACGTGCCCTCGCGCACCAGCAGGTAGCCGACCAGCACCACGGGCATCAGGCCCCGCCCGATGTAGTACAGCTGCCACAGCAGGTCCAGCCAGGGCCGCCCGGGCGCGCGCGAGCCGTTCAGCGTGGCGACCTGCTGGCCGAGCTGGAGCGGTTCGGTGAGCGACCCCGCGAAGCTGATCAGCGCGCTGATCCCGCTGGCCCCGAGGGAGAGCCCGAGGACGATCAGCAGTTCCGCGCCGAGCAGCCGGCGGGTGGGCTGCTCGGTCTCCGGCGCGGTCGGGCGGGTGGTCACGGGCACTCCAGCGGGCGGGCGGTCGCTCCGGCCGTCGGCCGACCGCCGGAGCGATCATCCTGACACAGCGGCCGGGCTAGCCCACCGGCCAGGTGTGGACCGGCTCGCCGCCGCGCATGTGCTCGGCGTAGCGCCTGGTCATCGCGGCGAGCGCGGCCGGCCGGTCCATCCCGTACTGCTCGCGCAGCCGGTGGAAGGTGGCGCTCTGCCAGGCCGCGCCGTTGGTGCGGCGCAGACAGCGCTGTTCGATGATCCCCAGGTAGCGGTCCCGGTCGGCGGGCTCCACGCCCCACTCGTCCAGCCCCTGGTGGGCCATCGGCAGCAGCTCGTTCAGCACCAGGTCGACGGCGGAGATCGTCTGCAGCCCCCCGCTGCGGCCGGCCCGGCCGGAGCGCGGCCACTGGAACACCGCGTCGATGCCGTACCGGGCGCCCTGGCGGAAGTTCTCGTCCGCCCGTTCGAAGGGCAGCCGGGTCCAGACCGGCCGGGGCTGCTCGGCGAGCACCCGCACCAGCCCGTAGTAGAAGGCGGCGTTGGCCAGGGTGTCGGCCACCGTCGGCCCGGCCGGCAGCACCCGGTTCTCCACCCGCAGGTGCGCCACCCCGCCCGAGACGTCGTAGATCGGCCGGTTCCACCGGTAGATGGTGCCGTTGTGCAGCCGCATCTCGGACAGCCGGGGCGCCCCACCGGAGGTCAGCACCTTCATCGGGTCCTCGTCGTCACAGATCGGCAGCAGTCCCGGGAAGTAGCGCAGGTTCTCCTCGAACAGGTCGTACACCGAGTCCACCCAGCGCTCGCCGAACCAGGTGATCGGGCGCACGCCCTGGGCCTTGAGTTCGGCCGAACGGGTGTCGCAGGCCTGCTGGAACAGCACCGGGCGGGTCTCCCGCCACAGCTCCCGCCCGAACAGGAACGGGGAGTTCGCACCCATCGCCAGCTGGGGGCCGCAGATCGCCTGGGCGGCGTTCCACACCGAGGAGAACCGTTCCGGCGTCACCTGCAGGTGCAGTTGCAGCGAGGTCGCGGCGGCCTCCGCCACCATGGTGATCGACTCGAGCTGGAGGTGCTCGACGCCCTCGATGTCCAGCGCGATGTCCTCGCCGCGGGCGGCCAGTATCTGGTCGCTGAGAAGGCTGTACCGCTGGTTGTGGCTCATCGCGTCCAGCCCGGTGTGGTCGTGCTCCAGGGTCGGCAGGATGCCCACCATGACGATCCGGGCGCCGGCCTCGGCCGCGCGCCGGTCCGCGTAGCGCAGCCCGGTGTCGATCTCCTCCCGCAGTTCCTCGAAGACGTGCCCGCAGAGCCGGTGCGGCACGATGTTGACCTCGATGTTGAACTGGCCCAGCTCGGTCTGGAAGTCGCTGGACCCGATCGCGCTGAGCACCTGGGCGTTGCGCATCACCGGCAGACCCTGGTCGTCGGCCAGGTTGAGCTCGATCTCCAGGCCCATCACCGCCCGGGGCCGGTCGAATCGGTTCTCGCGCAGCATCCGCCCGAGCGCGTCGAGGCAGGCCTGGAGCTTGAGCCGGTACTGCTGCCGGTCCGCCAGATCCGCCCGAGTCGCCACGACCTTCTCGCCCACGGTCCCCTCCTCCTGACCCACCCGGCCGTCCGACCGTGCCAGCATCATGCCCACCCCGAAGATCGATACCCGAATGCTTGTACTGGCTTGCAATGAAAGGGAACTGACGCTTATTCAGAGCATCTGTGGACTTGCCCGGCGCCACAGCCTGTGATAAACAGATCACCCTGCGCATTTGTTCGATGAATTCGAGGAATCCGCACTGCGCTCCGGCCGGTCTTCTCCCGCCCCGAGGCACTCCTCGACGGCGGCGACCGCGCCGGCTCCGCGATCCTGCACAACCGGACACGGCCAGGCCCGTCACCGACGACGCACCGCGCCACGCCGGTATGCCGCACTCGCACGCCGATCTCGCTTGGAGAGGCGGACCCCGCCATGACCCTGCAAACCCCCCAGCCCCCACCGAGTGCCCTGCGCGCGGTCCTGGCCGCGCTCGACTCGGACGCCGCGCTGCGCCAACCCGCCGCCGCAGCCCTGCGTCACCCGACCGGACCACTGCTCCCCGCGCATCCGCTCGCGGTGCACGTCCTGGACGGCCCGCGCCCCGAGCTCACCGCCGCCCGGAGGACCGGCTGGCGCTTCCTGATCAAGGACGGCGCCGAGGTGGCCGCCGCCGCGGAGGTGGTGCAGAGCGCCGAGGGCCACACCTTCTCCCACTTCACCGCCGGCCCCTACCTCTCCTCGACCGTCCGGGCGCTGCGCGAGGCCTGGCAGCTCGCCCAGAGCTCCCGCGTCCGCTGCCAGCCCCGGCTGCTCACCTTCCCGGGCCAGTACGCGACGGCGCTCTGGCTGCACGGCCCCGACGCCGACCCGGGCGACGACCTGCTGATCCCGCTCGCCCCGGCTCCGCTCGGCGTCACCGCGCACCGCGCCCACCCGGCCGCCGAGCTGCTGCCGCTGCTCGCCCGCACCCCGCTCTCCCGGCCGCTGCTGCTCGGCTCCACCTGAGAGCGGCCCCGCCGCACCGGCCGCCGGGTCACCCCGCCCGGCGGCCCTTCGCCGTGCGCGCCCCGGCGGCCTCACCCGAACGGCCACCACCTGGGCGGGCCATCCGCAATGGCCCCACCGGGCCATGTCACGGCTGACCCGTCGGTGCGCTTTCTCCCCCGGGCCCCACCTGAACGGGTGATCTCTGCCCGGGACTTGTGGCGCATGTCACGAAATCGCTGCGCGCGCGTCCGCAGATGCCGACACTGGGAACCAGCGTGGAAGGACCACCTGTCCTACCCACTTGAACGCCGGTCCACACCTGGCCGGCGTTGCGGACAGGATCCGACTACCGCGGCGGCCCCGGACGGCAGCAACCCTCCGGGACCGCACCACGGGGAGGATCGCAGAGCGAAGCGAGGGTACGCGTATGTGCCAGCACCGTCCTGAGTGCCCGACGGCCGAGTCCGAGGACCGCGAGGCGGCCGTGCCGGTGGCTTGCCACCCTGAGCAGGGCTGGAGCCTGCTCTGCAACGGCGTCGTCCTGTTCGAGGACACCGGAGAGCTGCTGCCCGACGGCCGGGTGATCGCCCCGCGCCGCCCCGTCGCCCACGCGGCCTGAGGCCTCCCGGCGCCGGGTCGACCCGGTGCCGGGGCCCGACCGGCCCGACCCGTACCGCCGCAACCGTACGACCGGTGGCCATGGGCCCCGGCACCGCCCGACGGGGTGGCCGCCGACCGGACAGCGCACAGGGCAGGGCCCCGGCAGAAACGTTCTGCCGGGGCCCTGCCCCTCTTCGTCCGCGTCCGCGGGATCAGACGCCGTACTCGTCCAGCGGCGGGCAGGAGCAGACCAGGTTGCGGTCGCCGTACGCGCCGTCGATCCGGCTCACCGGCGGCCAGTACTTGTCCGCCGGGTTCACGCCCGCCGGGAAGACCGCCTCCTGCCGCGAGTAGCCGTGCGCCCAGTTGCCGGCCAGGGCGGCGGCGGTGTGCGGGGCGTTGCGCAGCGGGTTGTCCTCGGCCGCCCACTCGCCCGAGCCGACCTTCTCGATCTCGGCCCGGATCTCGATCATCGCGTCGCAGAACCGGTCGATCTCGTGCAGGTCCTCGGACTCGGTCGGCTCGATCATCAGCGTGCCGGCCACCGGGAAGGACATCGTCGGCGCGTGGAAGCCGTAGTCGATCAGGCGCTTGGCGATGTCGTCCACCGTCACGCCCGTCTCCTTGGTCAGCGGACGCAGGTCGATGATGCACTCGTGCGCGACCAGGCCGCCCGGGCCGGTGTAGAGCACCGGGAAGTGCGGCGCGAGCCGCTTGGCGATGTAGTTGGCGTTCAGCACCGCGACCTGGGTGGCGTGCTTCAGGCCCTCGCCGCCCATCAGCCGGACGTACGCCCAGGAGATCGGCAGGATCGCCGCCGAGCCCCACGGCGCGGCCGAGATCGGGCCGACACCGGTGGCCGGGCCGGCCTCCTCCTGCAGCGGGTGGTTCGGCAGGTACGGCGCCAGGTGGGCGCGCACCGCGACCGGGCCGACGCCCGGGCCGCCGCCGCCGTGCGGGATGCAGAAGGTCTTGTGCAGGTTCAGGTGCGAGACGTCCGCACCGAACTTGCCCGGCTTGGCCAGGCCGACCAGGGCGTTCAGGTTGGCGCCGTCCACGTAGACCTGGCCACCGGCCTCGTGCACCAGGGCGCAGATCTCGGTGATCTGGGTCTCGTACACGCCGTGGGTGGACGGGTAGGTGACCATCAGCACGGACAGGTTGTCGCGGTGCTGCTCGATCTTGGCCTTCAGGTCCTCGACGTCCACGTCGCCGTCGACCAGGGTCTTCACCACGACCACGCGCATGCCGGCCATCACCGCGGAGGCGGCGTTGGTGCCGTGCGCGGAGGACGGGATCAGGCAGACGTCGCGCTGGGTGTCGCCGTTCGCCTGGTGGTAGGCGCGGACGGCCAGCAGGCCGGCCAGCTCGCCCTGGGAGCCGGCGTTCGGCTGGATCGAGACGGCGTCGTAGCCGGTGACCTCGACCAGCTGCTGCTCCAGCTGGCGGATCAGGGTGAGGTAGCCCTGGGCCTGGTCGATCGGCGCGAAGGGGTGCAGCTGGCCGAACTCCGGCCAGGTGACGGCCTCCATCTCGGTGGTCGCGTTGAGCTTCATGGTGCAGGAGCCCAGCGGGATCATGCCGCGGTCGAGCGCGTAGTCCCGGTCCGACAGGCGGCGCAGGTAGCGCAGCATGGCGGTCTCCGAGCGGTGGCTGTGGAAGACCGGGTGGGTGAGGTACTCGTCCTCGCGCAGCAGCGCGGCGGGCAGCGCCTCGGCGGCCTCGGCGATCTCGACGGCGGGGACGCCGAACGCGGCCCAGACGCCGGCCAGGTGCTCGCGGGTGGTGGTCTCGTCGGTGGAGACGGAGATCCGGTCCGCGCCGTCCTGGTGGACGTTGATGCCGTGGGTGCGGGCGGCGGCGGCGATCTCGGCGGCGCGGCCCGGGACGACGGCGGTGACGGTGTCGAAGAACTCGCCGTGCAGCAGCTCGACGCCGCCGGCCCGCAGGCCCTCGGCGAGGGCGGCGGCGTAGCGGTGGGTGCGCCGCGCGATGTCGGCCAGGCCGTCCGGGCCGTGGTAGACCGCGTACATCGAGGCCATCACGGCGAGCAGCACCTGGGCGGTGCAGATGTTGCTGGTGGCCTTCTCGCGGCGGATGTGCTGCTCGCGGGTCTGCAGCGCCAAGCGGTAGGCGCGGTTGCCGTCGGCGTCGACGGACACGCCGACCAGGCGGCCGGGCAGCGAGCGGGCGTACTCCGCGCGCACCGACAGGTAGCCGGCGTGCGGGCCGCCGAAGCCCATCGGCACGCCGAAGCGCTGCGAGGTGCCGCAGGCGATGTCGGCGCCCAGCGAGCCCGGGGACTTCAGCAGGGTCAGCGCCAGCAGGTCGGCGGCCACGGCGACGACCGCGCCCAGCCCGTGCGCCTGCTCGATCACCGGGGCGAGGTCGCGGACGACGCCGGTGGCGCCCGGGTACTGCAGCAGCACGCCGAAGACGCCGCGCTCGGCGACCTCGGCCGGGATGCCGTCGGACAGGTCCGCGACGACGACCTCGACACCGGTCGGCACGGCCCGGGTGTTGATCACCGCGATGGTCTGCGGGAGGGTCTCGGCGTCGACCAGGAAGACGCCGCCCTTGACCTTGGTGACGCGGCGGGCCAGGGCCATCGCCTCGGCGGCCGCGGTGCCCTCGTCCAGCAGCGAGGAGCCGGAGGTGGGCAGACCGGTCAGGTCGGAGACCAGGGTCTGGAAGTTGAGCAGCGCCTCCAGGCGGCCCTGGGAGATCTCCGGCTGGTACGGGGTGTAGGCGGTGTACCAGGCCGGGTTCTCCATGACGTTGCGCAGGATGACCGGCGGGGTGAAGGTGCCGTAGTAGCCCAGGCCGATCATCGGCTGGAGCACCTTGTTGCGGCCCGCCAGCTCGCGCAGCTCGGCGAGGACCTGCGCCTCGCTGCGGCCGGCGGGCAGGTCCAGGGCGGTGATGGAGCGGATCGCCTCGGGAACGGCGGTGGCGGCGAGCTCGTCCAGGGAGCCGTAGCCGACGGACGCCAGCATCTTCTCCTGGGCGGCGGCGTCGGGGCCGATGTGGCGGTTCTCGAAGGGGCTGGCCGACTCGAGCTCGGTGAGGGTCGAGGCGCCGATGGGGCGTCCCGCGTTCGGCTGGGCGTTCATGGTGGTCGAGGCCTCCTGGTCACGGACCGGCGGGGGCGCGCACGCCGACGGCCATCCGCTGCGGACGGCGGACCGGCTCGGGCGGGCGAACCCGAAAGGCCTCCCCCTCTGTCATCGGGACCTGAGAGCTTCGCCCGCACGTCGCGCTGTCGGCGCTCCGTCGGCTTGCACCGTCGGTGAGGGTGGTGATCGTCGGCTCCCGCGCCGGCGATCCTGCCCTGCTTTCCAGAGTGACCTATCCCGCACGGTACGGATGCCTGAGAGATTCCGGGGAGGGTTTGCTCCTTCGGCGCCCCGACCAGCGGTTTTCGCGGTCGTGGACTCTCCCGAGCGGGTTCGGCGGTCGCGGCCCAGGGTACCAGCGGGCGGCCTTCGGATCACGGGTGCGTCAGGTCACTCGAGGTCTACGCGCGTCCCCCGGACGGCCCAGCACGAAGCCCGTCCGGCGCACCCCGGTCGCGTCGGTCCCATTCATGCCTTTTGGTGTGAAGTGGCGGACGGGACGGGTGTGCTCCGACCGCCGTACCTGCGGGAGTTCCGCAGGCGCAGCGGACTGGAGGAAAGAGTGCAGACCGACATCGACCCCCGGGATCTCATCGGCCACAAGGCGGTCGACCGCAACGGAGACAAGATCGGCACGGTCGACGAGGTGTACCTGGACGACGCGACCGGCCAGCCGGAGTGGGCCGCCGTGCGAACCGGCATCTTCGGCCGCGACGCCTTCGTCCCCCTCACCACGAGCGAGTTCTCCGGTGACGAGCTCCGGGTCCCCTACGACAAGTCGCTGGTCAAGGACTCGCCGGACTTCGGCGTGGGCCAGCACCTGTCGCCGGCCCAGGAGCTCCAGCTCTACCGCTACTACGGGCTCGACACCCCGGTGGACGCCCGCACCGCCGGCGAGGAGCCAGGCCGGACCGCCCAGCCCGACCTCGACTTCGGCACGGCGCCGGCCGTCGCGGCGGCGGCGACCACGACCGCCACCACGACCGCCCCGCCGCTCGCCTTCCACTCCGCCGAGCCGGGCCCGACCACCGCGGTCGCCGGCCCCGGCGCCCTCGGCACCGACACCGCCCGGGAGACCCACGTGCCGACCCTCGCCGCCCCCGCACCCGCCGCCCCCGTGGCGACCGCTCCCGTGTTCGAGCCGAAGCCGCAGCCCGCACCGGCTGCGGCCACCCCCGCGCCGGTGCCCGCGCCTTCCGCCGACACCGGCACCTCGGCCATGACGGCGCCGGTCGAGATCACCTGCCGCGAGGAGCGGCTCGACATCACCACCGAGTGGCACGTCCTGGGCACCGCGAAGCTGCGCAAGTACGTGACCAGCGAGCAGGTCGAGCGCCGCGTCCCGGTGGTCCGCGAGCGGGTCCGGGTGGAGCGGGTGCCGGTCAGCGACGCCGAGCGCGCCGCGCTGACCGAGAAGGAGATCGCCGAGGACGTCGAGGAGGTCACCCTCCGCGAGGAGCGCCCCGTCGTGCGCAAGTATCTGGCGCCGATCGAGCGGGTGCGCCTGGTCGTCGAGCGCTACACCGCCGAGGAGGTCGTCCAGGACGAGCTCCGCCGCGAGCACGTCGAGGTCCACGACGACAGCGCCCCGGTCACCAACGGCGCCCGCTCCGACGGCTCGCGCCCGGTGGTCTGACCGCCCGCCCCTCCTCCCCCAAGGGCCCCGGATCCCCTCCGGGGCCCTTGCCGTGCCCCGGACTTCCCCGCTTTGCCAAAGCTTAACCGCTCGATATTTGACACTCTGAAGTATCTCCGGGCATATTTACTTCAGTTCATTCACTATGTACGGGAGGAAGCAACCGTGAGTGAGGCACCACAGCCCACCACCGCGGCCGAGAAGCAGAGCAGCGCCCGGGTCCTGCCGGCCCTCATCCTGGCGATGCTGTCGTTCAGCGTGGTGCAGACCGCGGTCGTCCCGATCCTGCCCTCGCTGGCCAAGGAGCTGGACGTCTCCACGTCCAACATCACCTGGCTGATGACCGCCAACCTGCTCTCCGCAGCCGTGCTGACTCCCCTGCTGGGCCGCTTCGGCGACCTCCGGGGCCGTAAGCCCATGCTGCTCATCTCGCTGGCCGGCCTGGTCGCCGGATCCGCACTGGCGGCCGGCACCCACTCCTTCACCTGGCTGGTCGTCGCCCGCGTCCTGCAGGGCGCCGGCGGTGGCGTGATGCCGCTGGCGATCAGCATCGTCCGCGACGAGCTTCCCAAGCAGAAGGTGACCGGCGGCGTCGCCGCCATCAGCGCCTCGATGGGCGTCGGCTCCGGCCTCGGCCTGGTGGCCACCGGCCTCCTGCTGGAGCACTGGAACTACAAGTCGATCTTCTGGATGGGCCTGGCCTTCGGCCTGATCGCGATCGCCCTGGTGGCCCTGCGCGTCCCGTCCGACCCGGTCACCGACAAGGAGGGCGGCGCCGACCCGCTCGGCGCGCTCGCCCTGGCCGGCTGGCTCTCCGCCCTGCTGGTCGCGGTGAGCCAGGGCAACCACTGGGGCTGGACCTCCACCAAGACCCTCGGCCTGTTCGCCGTCGCCGCCGTGGTCGCGCTGGTCTGGGGGATCATCGAGACCAAGGTCGCGCACCCGCTGGTGGACCTGAAGATGATGTCCCGCCCGGCCGTGGCCTTCACCAACCTGGCCGGCCTGCTCATCGGCTTCGGCATGTACGGCTCGTTCATGGTCATCAGCAACTTCTCCCAGACCCCGGAGAAGCTGGCCCACTACGGCTTCACCGCGACCGTCCTGCACGCCGGCGTGATGCTGCTGCCGTCCGCGATCGGCTCGATGGTGGCCGCCCCGCTCGGCGCCGTGCTGATCGCCCGCCGCGGCCCCCGCCTGCCGCTGGTCCTCGGTGGCGTCCTCGGCGCCGTCGCCATGGCCTACCTGGCCCTGCGTCACAGCCACGAGGGTGACATCTACACCGCCTCCGCCATCTTCGGCCTCGGCATCGGCCTCGCCTTCGCCGCGATGCCGGCCTTCATCAACGGCGCCGTCCCGGTCGAGCAGAGCGGCATCGCCAACGGCATGAACTCCGTGCTGCGCACCGTTGGTGGCGCGATCGGCACCGCCGTGATGACCGCCATCCTGACCGGCGACACCATGAAGCTCCCGATCAAGATCCCGGTGCTGCTGCCCACCCTGGACGCCTACAAGCACGCGTTCTGGGCCACCGCCGTGGTCTGCATCGTCGCCGGTGCCGTCCCGTTCCTGATCCGCACCGCCAAGCCGGTCGCGGCCGCCCCGGGCGCCCCGGGCGGCTCGGCCCCGCAGGACTCCAGCACCCAGCTGGTCAAGACCGACGCCTGACGAGGCGTCCGGCCCGCGCGCTCAGGGACAGGGCGCGCGGACCCGGCCTCCGTACGTCGCGAGGGCATCACGAACGCGCGGAGCCGGCACGGTGTGAACGGCCCCACCCGGTACCCACCGGGTGGGGCCGTTCCACGTCCCGACCCCCTCCACCGGCAGGGCCGCCCGGGCCCCTCAGCCCTCCGGCCGCTGCGGCCCCTCCTCCCCCTGCGTCCCGCCCGCGTCCGCCACCCGCCGCAGCGGCAGCGGCCGGGCCGGCTCCAGCGCCGGGTCGTCGACCGCGAAGGTCCGCACCCGGCCCGGCCCGCTCCACGGCGTCTCGAACCGTACGGTGACCCGCCCGACCCCGCTGCCCTGCACCCACCCCGGGCCGAACTCGGCGTGGTGGACGTCCTGCCCGGGCAGCCAGCGTCGCACCGCGGCCGCCTCCCGCTCCTGCTCGGCCTCCGCCGCCTCGACCGCCTCGGCGTGCTCCGCCGCCTCCTCCCGCAGCGCCTGCGCGAACAGGTCCTCCTGGGTGTAGTCGGCGAGCTGCGCCACGCCCACCCCCAGCAGCCGCACCCCGCCGGTGATGTCCACCTGCTCGGCCAGCCGGCGCGCGATCGCGGTGATCACCGCCGGGTCGTCGGTCGGCCCGCCGAGCGTCTCCGAGCGGGTCAGCGTCGAGAAGTCGAACCGCCGGACCTTCAGCACCACCGTCCGCCCGGAGCGCCCCGCCGCCCGCAGCCGCCGCACGCACCGCGCCGAGAGCGACTCCACCTCGCGCAGCACCCGGTCCCGGTCGGCCAGGTCCACCTCGTAGGTGTCCTCCACCGAGACCGACTTCGCGTCCTGGTCGGCGACCACCGGCCGCTCGTCCAGCCCTATCGCCATCTGGTGGATCCCGGCGCCGTGCGCGCGGCCGAGCAGCGCGACCAACTCCGCCTCGCCCGCCTCCGCGAGGTCCGCCACCGTACTCAGCCCGGCCCGCCGCAGGACCTGCTCGGTGGCCGGCCCGATCCCGGGCAGCGCCCGGACCGGCATCGGCCCGAGCACGGCCCGCTCCTGCCCGGGCTCGATCAGCACCAGCCCGTCCGGCTTGGCCTGCTCGGAGGCGATCTTCGCCATCAGCTTGGAGCCCGCCGCCCCGACCGAACCGGTCAGCCCGGTGGAGCGGTGGATGTCCGCCCGCAGATCCTCCGCCAGGGCGAGCACCAGCCGCTCACCCGTCTCGTGGTCCGCCTCCGCCAGTACCGGGCCGTACGGACCGGCCTCCAGGTCGACGAAGGCCTCGTCCAGACTGAGCGGCTGCACCAGCGGCGACAGCTCCCGCAGCAGCCCCATCACGATCTCGCTGTTCTGCCGGTAGGCCTCGAAGCGCCCGGCCAGGAAGGCCGCGTTGGGGCACAGCCGCCGCGCCTGCGCCATCGGCATCGCCGAGTGCACCCCGAACCTGCGCGCCTCGTAGGAGGCCGTGGAGACCACCCCGCGACCGCCGAGCCCCCCGACGACCACCGGCTTGCCGCGCAGGCTCGGCTTGGCCGCCTGCTCCACCGCCGCGAAGAAGGCGTCCATGTCGAGGTGGATGATGCTCGGCAGAGATCGCACCCGCCGATCATCGCGCACGGGTCCGACAGTGCGTGCGAACCCGGCCGACGCCGGCGGCCGGGCCGCCGCCTACCGCCTCTCCGCCGCCTCCGCCAGCGCCTTCGCGACGCCGTCCTCCTGCGGGCCGAGCAGTGCCGGGTCCGGCCGCAGCCAGGCGTTCACCGCCGCCTTGCCCGCCCCGGCGACCTCCCGCAGTCCGCCGTACAGCCAGGTGGCGTCGTGCGGCTCCGGCACCCCGACCGCGTACGAGCGGATGCCGGCCGCCTCGCACAGCGCCAGCGCCCGCCGGACGTGGAAGTCCTGGCTGACCAGCACCGCGCGGTCCACCCCGAAGATCCGGTGCGCCCGGGTGCAGGAGTCCCAGGTGTCGAAGCCGGCGTAGTCCCGGACCACCCGCCCCGGCGGTACCCCGTGCTCGGTCAGGTACCGGTACATCGCGTCCGGCTCGTCGTACGAGACCCGCCCGTTGTCCCCGGTCACCAGCACGGCCCGCACCTTCCCCTCCCGGTACAGGTCCAGCGCCGCCGTGAGCCGGTGCTCGAGGTACGGCGAGGGCCTGCCCTGGTCCAGCCCCGCTCCGAAGACCACCGCCACCGGCGCGGACGGCGCGCTCTCCACCGTGCCGACCCGGTCCCCCGCCGCGATCCACAGCCAGGCGCTCGGTGCCAGCACCGACGAGCAGAGCACCGCCGTCACCTGGAAGACCCTGCGCTGGGTCCGCCGCGTCCGCAGCCGTGCCCGCATCCCCACCGCCCGGCGCCGCAGCAGCCCCGAGATCCCGGTGCCGACCCTCACGTGCCCTCCCTCGATCGTCCCGCCGGGCAACACGACGAGGCCGTGGGCCCGGACGGTTCCCCGTCCGGGCCCACGGCCTCGTCAGATCCGGTCACGCACCGTCGCCGCGCGGGTGGCGGCGCCTCGTCAGACCGCGCGGTTGCGGCGCTGCGCCAGCTCGTCCGCCGGGTCGTGCCCCACCAGCGTCTCGCCGGTGTCGGTCCGCTCCGCGTGCAGCCGCCCGAGGGTCAGCTCCAGCTCCTGCCAGACGGCTCCGACCGCGATGCCGAACACCCCCTGACCGCCCTTCAGCAGATCGACCACCTGCTGCGGCGTCGTGCACTCGTACACCGTCGCCCCGTCGCACATCAGCGTCAGCCCGGCCAGGTCGGCCTGGTCGGCGGACTGCAGATGGGCGACGGCCACCCGGATGTTCTGCAACGAGACGCCCGCGTCCAGCAGCCGCTTCACGATCTTGAGCAGCAGGACGTCGCGGAAGCTGTAGAGCCGCTGGCTGGTCGCCGGGTACGCGGTGCGGACGCTGGGCTCCAGCAGTCCGGTGCGGGCCCAGTAGTCCAGCTGGCGGTAGGTGATGCCGGCCGCCGCGCAGGCCGTCGGGCCACGGAAGCCGAGCAGTTCGGACGTCGGCGCCAACCGCTCGATCGCGGGCTGGCCCGGCTGCACGGCCGGGAACCTGCCCACGCGGGGCAGGTCGGTCACGGTACGAGAGGTGCGGGGTACGTGCACGGCGCACAGGCCTCCTGCGGCCGCGTCATCGCCGGTGCTGCTCATGCCTACCTCCGTCCACTTGTGCTGCGGGCAACCCGACTGCGGGCATCGGCCACCCGGACAGCCACTCCTGACGGTAGGCAGTCCCCTATGACCCGTCAACGATCGCCACGCCGGGGCAGACAGACCACATCACTCAGGAGAGTGGTTTTTCGTGCCCCTAGTGTGGGTAGATGGACGGTTTTTGGCAAAACGGTGAGGGAAACGGCCGATCAGGCCCCGCTCGCGCCACCGCGGACCCGCGCTACTGCGGACCGCCGCCCCCGAAGTCCTCGGGTGACACCTGGTCGAGGAACTCGCGGAACTTCTCGACCTCGTCCTCCTGCTCGTCCGGGATCGCGATGCCCGCCTCGGCGAGCACCTCCTCGCTCCCGTAGATCGGCGTGCCGGTGCGCAGCGCGAGCGCTATCGCGTCGGACGGCCGGGCGCTGACCTCGACGCCGCCGGCGAACACCAGCTCGGCGTAGAACACGCCCTCCCGCAGATCGGTGATCCGGACCTCGGTGAGCTGCTGGCCGAGCGCCTCCAGGACGTCCTTGAACAGGTCGTGCGTCAGCGGGCGCACCGGAGTCATGCCCTGCTGGGCGAAGGCGATCGCGGTCGCCTCGCCGGGGCCGATCCAGATCGGCAGGTAGCGATCTCCCCCGACCTCCCGCAACAGCACGATCGGCTGGTTGGAAGGCATCTCCACTCGGACACCCACGACGTCGAGCTCATTCACACACGCAACCCTATGGCTCCACTCCCGGATATGAAAGCGCAGGGCCGACGCCGCTGGTCAGGGCGGTGCACCCGGTGGGTCGGGCCGGTGCTCCCGGTGGGTCGGGCCGGTGCTCCCGCGGCTATCCGCGGGTCCGCAACCCGGCCTGGACCATCGCCGCGTGCAGCCGCACGGACAGCGTCGCCAGCTCCCGCGCGGTGGCCTCCGCATGGGCCCGGGTCTGCGGGTTCCGGTGCCGCCGCAGCGGCGCCACCACCTGCTCGACCAGCGCGACCTCCCGGTCGGCCGCCGCCTTCATGGCCCTCAGGTGCCGGGGCTCCAGCCCGTACCGGCCGAGCTCCGCGACCAGCCGGGCCACCTGCAGCGCCTCGCCGTCGTAACCGCCGTCCGCACCGGGCGCGACCAGCCCGTAGGACTCCCACTCGGCGAGCTCCCGCTCCCCCGCCTCGGCCGCGGCCAGCAGTTCGGCGCGCCCCAGCCGGACGCCCGAGGCGACGTCGGCGTGGGCCACCAGCTCGCGGTCGGCCTCCTCCAGCGGCCCCGGCCGGGCATCGGCGGCGGGCGGCAGCGCGGGCGGGGCCTCGCCGCGCTCGATCGCGTCCAGGTGCTCGCGGATCACCCGCAGCGGCAGGTAGTGGTCGCGCTGCATCCGCAGCACGTAGGCCAGCCGCTCGACGTCGGCCGGGCTGAACTTGCGGTACCCCGAGGGCGTGCGCTGCGGCTCCACCAGCCCCTCCGCCTCCAGGAAGCGGATCTTGGAGATGGTCACCTCGGGGAAGTCGTCACGCAGGTGGGCCAGCACGGCGCCGATGCTCAGCAGTTCGTCGCCGCCGCGGCGCCGGCCGGCGGGCCGGTCCGACCGGACGGGCTGCCGCGGGCCCGCGACCACCCCGCGCCCGCCCCGGTCCGCCTGCGGACCGGACGACGACGCGGGGGTGGCCGCCCCGAGAGAAGAAGGGGAATCGCTGCTCACTCGGGCTCCTGCCGACGTTGGTTTCAGTACCCCCGGTTGTGGCCGGCGAAGAACACCAGCCGGTACTTCCCGATCTGCACCTCGTCGCCGTTGTTCAGCGGCACCTCGTCGATCCGCTCCCGGTTGACGTAGGTGCCGTTCAGGCTGCCCACGTCCGCGACGCTGAAGCCGGACGGGGTGCGGCGGAACTCCACGTGGCGGCGCGAGACCGTGACGTCGTCCAGGAAGATGTCGCCCTGCGGGTGACGGCCGGCCGTGGTGACGTCCGAGTCCAGCAGGAAGCGGCTGCCCGAGTTCGGGCCGCGCTGCACGATCAGCAGGGCCGAGCCCGGCGGCAGCGCGTCGATCGCCTGCAGCACCTCGGCCGAGAGGGCCGGCGTGGTGCCGGTGCCGGTCGTGGCGGTGGGGTCGTGGGACTCCAGGCCGGAGATCGAGATGGTCGAGGTGGTCTCCGCCGCCCCCTCGGGCAGCGGGCCACCGCGCAGCGCCGTACCGCAGTTGGAACAGAAGCGGGCCGCGGCCGGGTTCTGGTTGCCGCACCTGGGGCACGGAGTGGGGCCAGCCATGTTCACAGCCTCCTGGCGCGGCACACCCGACGGGTTGTGCCCGGCGTACGGGTCCGGGGCAAACCCTCCACCAGAGGTTGAGGGTCCTGACGGGAAACCTATGCGCGGGTCGCCGGAGGGGTCAACCGACGCGCCGTAGCCCGCCTGATTGCCCGCGTACTGGGCGGCGCCGCCGTCCCGGTACAACTGCTGTCCGGCGTAGGGCGCGGCCTCGGGGGCGGGGCGCATGCCCGGCACCGCGGGCTCGTCCTCCGAGCGGCGGTGCCGAGCGGTGGGCGCCTCCACGGCGGCCGCGTCCCGGCCCTTGTTGCGACCGAACAACTTCGAGAAGAAACTCACGGGCGAATCCCCTTGCGTGTGACAGACCCGCCCGCGGGGCAGGGTGAGAACCTCGGACAGGCTGCGGGCCCGGTTGCGGCCCGGGCCTGCTGGAGTGGTACTCCGACGTTTGGTGCTGCGGTTGGTGCTACGGAGCGTACTGGTGCGAACCAGTCTCTCCCACGCGACGGCGGTACCCCGCACCGGGTGCCGCCCGCCCGGGACGGGCCGTTCGTCGGACGCCCCGTCACTTCGAAGCCGGCTTGGCGTACTGCGGCGACTTCGGATCCACGAGGGCGTCCACGACCACCTTCTGCTGCTGGGTGATCGTCGCCCGAGCCTGGTGACTCTCCAGAGTACGGACGACACCGCCCGGAATGTTCAGCGCGGGAGTCAGGTCCTGCGGGTTCCCCACGACGGTGAACCGATAGGGCGGCGAGACCTTCTTCCCGTCGATCTGCACCCCGCCGCCCGACAGGTCGGTGAAGTAGGTGTTGACCACCACGCGCACATCGTTGATCTGAATCGCCTCCGCCCCCGCCGCTCGAAGTTCCTGCAGGGTGTCCAGCAGCATATCTGCCTTCACCTGCCCTTGGGGATCATCGACCGTGAGTACGATGCCCGGACCAGTGGCTTTGACCGTACCGGCCAGCACGCCCAGTTCCGTCATCTTCTTCCTGGTCTGCTCCTGGGCCTCCTTGGCCTGGTTGGAGCTGTTCTCCAACTTCGCCAGGGACTGCTCCAGCTCGGCCTTCTCCTGTTGGAGACGCTGCTGACGGCTGTCCAGTTCGTCGAGGATGCGGACCAGGTCCTCCTGCCGCGCGCCGCGCAGCTGGTTGTGGTGGTCGTTGGTCGAGCGCACCTGGATCGCCAGGCCCAGCCCGAGCGAGAACAGCAGCAGCGCCACCACCAGCTGGCCGCGCGAGAGTCGCGGCGGCCACAGCGCGGCCTTCAGCCGCCGACGACCGGCGTGCCGGTCCCCCGCGGGCGGGCGCCCGTCGGCCTCGGGCTGGGCGGCGTCAGCGGCCCCGGCGGCCTCCGGCTCGGCGGCCTCGGGCTCGGCGGCCTCGGGCTCGGCGGCCTCGGGCTCGGTGGGCAAGGGCTCTACGGACGCGGGCACGGCGGCCAGGGGCTCGGTGGGCAAGGGCTCTACGGACGCGGGCACGGCGGCCAGGGGCCCGGTGGGCAGGGGCTCTGCGGGCGCGGGCTCGGGCGCGGGCTCGGTTCCGTCCTGCGGCGCCGCCTCCGACGCGGCCTCCGGCGCCGTCTCCGTCCCGGCCACGGGCCTCGACGCGGCGCGCTCCGGCTCGACGGGCTCCGGCTCCTCGACCGCCGGCCCGGCCTCCGCAGCCGGCGCGCGCTCGTCCTTCGTCAGCCGTACCACCGGCTCCGGCCGGACCTGCCCGGCCTCGGGCCCGGCCGGGGCAGCGGAGCCCCCGGAGTCCGGTACCCCGGCCTCCGTACCGGGCGCCTCGACGCCCTTCCGGTCCGACTTCTCCTCCTCCGCCGCCTTCTCGCGGCCCGGCTCAGGCACGGAAGACATGGCGCCGGATCGCGGCCGCGTTCGAGAAGATGCGGATGCCGAGGACGACGACGACACCCGTGGACAGCTGCGAACCGACGCCCAGCTGGTCACCGAGGAAGACGATCAGCGCCGCGACCACCACGTTCGACAGGAACGAGACGATGAACACCTTGTCGTTGAAGATCCCGTCCAGCATCGCCCGGACACCGCCGAACACCGCGTCCAGCGCCGCCACCACGGCGATCGGCAGGTACGGCACGACGGCGTCCGGCACCTCGGGCTGGACGAAGAGCCCGACGACCACCCCGATCACGAGACCCAGTACGGCAATCACGATCTAGCTGCTCCTGTCCCTGTCGTGGTCTTGGTGGATCCGGTGGACGGACGCCGCTTCGGGGTCGGGCCACCGCTGTGCGCGGATGGTGAAACGGACGCGGCGGGGCTCTCCGAGGTTCCGGGGGAGCTGCCGGGTCCGCCCGATGCCGTACCGCTCGGCCCGGCCGAGGCGCCCGAGGCCGACGCACCGGGCGACGCGCCCGACGGCGACGTGGCCGTGGGCGAGCCACCCGGTGCGGCACTGGCCTCCGGTGTGAGCGGCTGGGCGGTCCGCAGCGTGACCCCGACGGCCGCCGGCAGCGTCAGGCTCTTCTGGGCGGAGAGCGTCGACTTGATGCCGTACTTCTCCTGCAACAGCCGCAGGTACTGCCCGGCCATGTCGTTCTCGAAGGCGGCGAGGAGCTTCGGACCGTCCCCGATCGCCTGGATGGTGTACGGCGGGACGAGCGGCCGGTTGTCCACCAGCACCGCCTCGCCGGCGGCGCGGATCGCGGACAGTGCGGTCAGCCGCTGGCCGTTGATCGAGACGGCTTCCGCACCCGAGCCCCAGAGGCCGTTCACCACCAGTTGCAGGTCGCGGTCGCGCAGCCGTCCGCTGTTGGAGAAGCCCTGCCCGGCGCGCGGGTCGACATTGCCCCCGGCGCCCGTCCCCGGGGCGTCCTCCAGCACCAGCCTGACCCCGGGCCCGGTGACCTCCCCCAGGCCGACGGTGCCGGTCAGGCCGCCCGCATCGCCCTCCCCGGAGGGGAACGCCTGCTGCTGCGCGTCCTCGACCTTGCGCCGCAGGTCCTGGACCTGCTGCTGGAGCTTGTCGGCCGAACCGTTGCTGTCGTTGATCCGGTGGATCAACGCGTCCCGCTCCTTGGCGAGGGTGGGCTCCGCCTTGTGCGCGTTCACCGCGCCGACCGTCACCACGGCTCCGACCAGCGCCAGTCCGGCGCCCAGCGTGAGCAGCCCCCGCAGGGTGCGGGGTATCCGGCTGTCGTGGTCGCCACCCCGCGCGGCGGCCGCCTCGGCGTAACCCTCGTCCAGGCTGTGGTCCATCACGTTCGTCAGCAGGGACATCGAGGCGTCCGGACGGTTGTACCGTCCGTTCGGGGCACTCGGCGTCGGCGTCGCTGGCATGCCGACCATCGTCCCATGCGCGCGAAGGGCCCCGTGCACGGCCCCTGAGCTGCACACACGGCGCCCACACGACGGGGAGTGACGGGCGGTCCGCAATGGTGTGAAAACGGACAGCGGGGCGCGCGGCTCGCGGCCGCACGCCCCGCCGATCAGGGCATTCGCCCCCTCAGGCCGTCAACGCCCCGCGCTGTCGACCACCGCCGCCCACTCGTCCAACAACGCCTCGGTCGCGTCGTCGTCCGGGCCCTCGGCCCACAGGTGGGTGACCGCCTCCGCCGGGTCCGGCAGGACCAGCGTCCAACGGCCGTCCGCCTCGACGACCCGGACACCGTCCGTGGTGTCCAGCCGCCGGTTGCCGGCCGCCTCCACCACCGAACGCATGACCATGCCCTTGGCTGCCCACGGCGTCGCGATGTCCCGACGCCGGATGTGCGCCTGCGGGATCCGGGCATCGATCTGGCTCAGCGTCAGCTGGGTCCGGGCCACCAGACCCACCAGCCGGACGAAGGCCGCCGCACCGTCCAGCACACCGCTGAACTCGGGCACCACGAAGCCGCCGCGCCCGTCCCCACCGAACACCGTGCCCTCGGCGGAGGCCGCCTTGGCCAGGTCGTCCGGCGTCGTCGTGGTCCAGATGACCTGGGTGCCGTGGTACGCCGCGACCTGCTCGGCGATCCGGGTCGTCGTCACCGGCAGCGCCACCTGCCCGCTGCGCCGCTCGGCCGCGACCAGGTCCAGCAGCACCAGCAGCGCGCGGTCGTCGTCGATCACCCGACCCAGCTCGTCGACGAACGCGACGCGCTCACCGACCGGGTCGAAGCGGACGCCGAACGCGGCCCGCGAGGAGGCCACCAGCTCACCGAGCCTGGCCAGCCCGGCCCGCCGCTCCTCCGCGTCCTCGGTCGGCCTCGACTCGTCCAGCCCGCTCGAGACGGTGAGCGCCTCGACCCCGAGCCGGCCGAGGATGCTGGGCAGAACCAGCCCGGCGCTGCCGTGCGCGGTGTCCACGACCACCTTCAGGCCCGCCTCGCGGACCCCCGTCGTGTCCACCGTTCGCAGCAGGTTGCCCGCGTACGAGTCGAAGACGCTGGACGGGAAGGTCAGGTCCCCGATCTCGCCCGGGAAGGCCCGCCGGTACTCCTGGCGCGCGTAGACGCGGTCGAGCTTGCGCTGCCCCGCCTGCGAGAGGTCCGCACCGCGCTCGTCGAAGAAGAGGATGTCCAGCGAGTCCGGAACCCCGGGCGTGGTCCGCAGGAAAATCCCGCCGGCGCTACCGCGCGCCGTGTGCTGCCGGGCCACCGGCATCGGCACGTTCTCCAGGTCGCGGACGTCGATCGCGGAGGTCTGCAGCGCCGAGATCATCGCCCGTTTGAGTGCACGCGCACCACGCGAGTGATCACGCGCGATGGTGACGGTGGCGCCCTTCTTCAGCGTCGTGGCGTACGCACCGGCCAGCCGGACGGCCAGCTCCGGGGTGATCTCCACGTTCAGGACGCCCGAGACCCCGCGGACCCCGAACAGGTGCTCCTGGCCGCGGGACTCCCAGATCACCGAGGTGTTCACCACGGCGCCGGCCTCGATGGTCTTGAACGGGTAGACCCGGACGTTGGCCGCGATGATCGACTCCTCGCCGATCAGGCACTCGTCGCCGATCACCGCGCCGTCCTCGATCCGCGCGGCCCGCATCACGTCGGTGTTCTTGCCCACCACGCAACCGCGCAGGTTGCTCTGCGGCCCGATGTACACGTTGTCGTGCACCACCGCCTTGTGCAGGAAGGCCCCGCGCTTGACCACCACGTTGCTGCCCAGCACCGTGTGCTCACGCAGCTCGACCCCGGCCTCGACCTTGGCGTAGTCCCCGATGTACAGCGGGCCGCGCAGGACGGCCTCGGGGTCGACCTCCGCCCCCTCGGCCACCCAGACGCCCGGGGAGATCTCGAAGCCGTCGATCTCGACGTCGACCTTGCCCTCCAGGACGTCCGCCTGGGCCTTGCCGTAGCTCTCGTGGGTGCCCACGTCCTCCCAGTAACCCTCGGCGATGTACCCGTAGACCCGCTTGCCCTCCTTCAGCAGCTGCGGGAAGACGTCGCTCGACCAGTCGACGGACTCACCCGCCGCGACGTAGTCGAAGACCTCGGGCTCCATCACGTAGATACCGGTGTTGACCGTGTCCGAGAAGACCTGCCCCCAGGTCGGTTTCTCCAGGAAACGCTCGACGCGCCCCTCGTCATCCGTGATCGTGATGCCGAACTCCAGGGGGTTCGGCACCCTGGTGAGACACACGGTGACCAGAGCGTTCTTGCTGCGGTGATAGGCGATCAATTCAGAGAGATCGAAGTCAGTCAGGGCGTCACCGGAGATCACCAGAAAGGAGTCGTCCTTGAGCGCGTCCTCTGCGTTCTTGACACTCCCCGCAGTGCCTAGTGGCGTCTCCTCGTGGGCATACGTGAGATGCATGCCCAGTTCCTCACCGTCACCGAAGTAGTTCTTGACCAGTGAGGCCAGGAACTGGACGGTGACAACGGTGTCGGAGAGGCCGTGCCGCTTCAGCAGCCGAAGCACGTGCTCCATGATCGGCCTGTTGGCGACCGGAAGCAGCGGCTTCGGCATGCTGGAGGTCATCGGGCGGAGTCGGGTTCCCTCGCCCCCTGCCATTACAACGGCTTTCATTACGGGTGCGTCCTCCTTCGCGGTGGTGGACCTGCGAGTCCATCAAACCGTTCCAGAGGGATCTCTACCCGGAAGGTCCCGTCCGACGCACCGATACGACGTGGGACTTCTCTCAGCTCGCGTCTCAGGCCGTGGACGCCGAGGCCGCGGAGCCGGCCTTGACGATCTGCCGCGCCTGGACAGCGTAAAGAATGGCCGACCACCAGTACAGCGTGGTTCCCCACCAGATGAACGCCCAGCTCACCACCTCGGCCGGCCGCGCGATCCAGCTGTCCACGCTGCCGAGCAGCAGAAGCGGGAACGCGTACATCAGATTGAAGGTCGCCGCCTTGCCGAGGAAACTGACCTGTAGCGGCCCGTAACCGTGCTTGTTCAGAATCGGCAGGAGCGAGGCGATAAACGCCTCCCGAGCCAGCAGAATCGCCGTCACCCACCACGGCAGAATCTCACGCCACGTCAATCCGACCAACGTGGACAGCACATAGAGCCGGTCCGCCAGGGGGTCCAGCAACTGCCCCACCCGGCTGATCTGGCCCCACCGCCTGGCGAGCTTTCCGTCCAGGTAGTCGCTGACTCCGCTGAGCGCCAGGATCAGCAGCGCCCAGCCGTCGTTGTTGGGGCCGCCGAAGGCCGGCCACAGGATGAGCCAGAGAAAGAGCGGAACGCCGACCAGCCGGCCCATGCTCAGCAGGTTGGGGATGGTGAGGACGCGATCGGTCTGGACCCGCGTCTCCTGGACCTCCACCCGGGGGCCTCCTGTCCTGTGTGATGACAATGCACGTTGACCCTACAACAGAGAAGCCCCCGCCCGGTTCACCCGGCGGGGGCTTCTCTCGAATAATTGTTCGGCGGCGTCCTACTCTCCCACAGGGTCCCCCCTGCAGTACCATCGGC
>NZ_JBEPAK010000008.1:0-67644 GCF_040298565.1 Kitasatospora sp. NPDC001539
CCGGGCGCGCCCCGATACCCCGCGCACGGGCCGGGCGGCCGCGCGCCAGGGGACCGTCTCCCCCCCCCAACCCCCCCCACCCCCCCCCCGGGCCGGGCCCCCCCCCCCCGGTGGCCGCCCCGGCCCCCTTTCCCGGCTGGAGACCGCCACCATGACCAAGAACACCAAGAACACCGGGCCGCGCCTGGACTGGAGCGCCGGGCACGGCCTGCTGACCGGCACCCTCAACGCCACCGCCGGCGCCCTGTCCACGACCGCGATCGGCCACGCCACCGGCCTGCCCGCCGGATGGGCGCTGGCCGCAGGCGCCGCCGGGGCCCTCGGCACCATCGGCGCCGGCCTGCGCAAGCGTCTGACCGGGGCGACGCTGGCGTTTCGGGGCACGTGCTGGATGGCCGCCGGCGGCTGGTCGTCCTGGGCGCTGGCCCACGGCGGCCCGTGGCAGTGGCCCGAGCTGGGCTCGCTCGCCGTCGCCGGGATCGCCGCCGGCACCCTCGGCGCCGCGTTCGCCGCGCACGAGGAGGTCGAGCAGGCCAAGCGCGCGCACCTGCTGCTGATCGGCGCCCGCCGCCAGCTCGCCGCCGACTGGACCGACCGCATCCGCCGCGTCTGCTCGGTCGAGGTGACCGTGCTTGGCATCGAGCACTGGCCCTCCGGCGCCGGCTACACCCTCGAACTCGAACTCCCCGAGGGCGGCACCACCCGCCGCGCCATCGCCGACCGCGCCGAGGCCCTCGGCTCCGACCTCGACCTGCCCGACGGCTGCGGCCTGCAGGTCATGCCCGGCATCTCCCGACGCCGCGTCCTCGTCCAGGTCACCACCAAGGTCCTCACCGACCAACTCGACTTCCCTGTTGAGGAGATCGAGGAGACGACCACGGTCAACAACCCGATCCCGGTCGCGCTGCTGTCCGACGGGACGCGGGCGGAGATGGACCTGCGGCAGGCCTCCACGATCGTCACCGGCCCCACCGGCACCGGCAAGACCAACTGGCTCCACACCCTGATCGCCCGGCTGAACCAGACGAACGACGTGCTCGTGTGGGTGATCGACCTCAACGGCGGCTCCATCGGCCTGCCCTGGCTCAACGCCTGGCGCGACGCCCAGATCGGCCGCGAGGGCTCCCGCTGGGCCGACGCGGACATCCCCGTCCCGGGCGTGGACTGGGTCGCCTCCACCGTCGAGGAGGCCAAGCGCATGCTCGCGGTGGCCGTCCGCATCGCCAAGGCCCGCAAGGTCGCCTACCAGGACGCGATGCGCGACGCCGACGACGACAAGCTCCCCGTCAGCCCGGCCATCCCCGAGATCGTCATCATCACCGACGAGGGCGCCGAAGCCGCCGCCACCCGCGAGGCCCGCGCCGTGCTCGCCGGGATCTCCGAAGTCGTCCGCATCGCCCGCGCCATGGCGATCCGCGCCGTCCTCTCCGTCCTGCGCGTCACCCAGGACGTCATGCCCGACCCGCTCGTCCGCAAGATGGCCTCCAACCGCCTGGCCACCGGCGCCCTGGAGGACTCCGAACTCGGGCACCTCTTCGGGTGGCGCGCACTGCGGGCCGAGGACTCGTTCTCCGGACCCGGGTCGGTGCTGGTCGGCACCGAGGGCAAGCAGCCCGCCAAGGCCCGCCAACCCCGCATCAAGCCCGGCATGATCGAGGAGATCAGCGCGCTCACCTCCCACCGCCGCCCCGCCCTCGACACCCCCTCCCTCGAAGCCGCGGGCACCGACTACACCGACCGCTGGACCCTGGACCGCTGCGGCCACCTCTGGGCCACCACCGAGCCCGTCACCGCCGGCGCCCCCGCCACGACGGCCACCGCGACCGGCGCCGCGCCGGCCACGGGCGCCGCTCCGGCCGGCGGATGGAAGGCCACCGCCGGATGGGACAAGCCCGCCGACCCGGACGACCTGGAATCGATCTGGCTGCTGCCCTCCGCGCCCGAGCCCGGCCCCGCCCCGGCCGGCACCGACTGGGCCGACCCGTCCACCTGGTCCACCGGCCGCGAGGACAAGGCCCCGGAGCCCGGTGCCCGCGAGGCCGCGCTCATGCTCCTGATCAAGGCCGGGCCCGAGGGCACCGGCGCCAGTGCCATGGAGAAGATCCTCAAGCCCGAGTTCGGGACCACCCGGCCGACCATCGCCGGATGGCTCAAGTCCTGGGCCGAGAGCGGCGAAGTGGCCCGCGTCGGCGAGGGCAGCAAGGCCCGCTACGTCCACCGCCAGTACCTGCCCGAGCCGCCCGCCGACGCCTGACGAACCGGCCTGTCTGTCGCCTGTCGCGCCCGCCCCGAAAGGGGGGTGCGGCACCGGCCGATGCCCTGTCATCCCCCCTCTGACCTGCGGGACTACAGGCTACAGACAGGCGACAGGCAACAGGCGACAGACAGGCGCGCACTACAGGCGCACAACAGGCACCACGGCCCGCCCGGACCCGCTCCGGGCGGGCCGCTCCGCACCCCCACAGCACCCACCGGAAGGCCCTCGCCGTGATCGTCTCGCTCAGCGTCACCGTCGTCTTCGCGATCCTGTCCGCCGTCCTCATCCGCGGCCGCCGCGTCTCCCTGCCCACCGCCGCCGTGCTCTGGCTCTCGGGCTTCACGCTCGCCTCCACCGGCATGGCCGACCCCGTGAACAACTTCCTCGCCGCCGTCACCCGCATCGTCTCCGGCCACTGACCACCCACCCCGCACCAACCCCGACAGGAGAGCACCGTGGACCACAACCCTTACCCCCCGGCCGCCCCGGTGCTCTACACCGCCGACGGCCAACCCCTGTACGCCACCGCCCCCCTCACGAACGCGCCCGCCATCCACCAGCCCACCGCCCCGCAGCCCGCCCCCGTCTACGCCCACCCGCCGGTCCCGCACCAGCCCACCGTCGTCCTCCCGGCCCCGGCCGCGGCCGCGCCGCCCGCCCGCGACCCCTGGCCCGCCCGGCTCGCCGCCGGCGGAATCGGACTCGGCGCCGCCGGACTCGGCATCGGCTACGCCCTCCAGGCCGTCGCCGCCGCCGGCAGCAGCCTCGGCGGACTCGCCGCCATCGGCGCCGGCGCCTACTGCCTCGCCAAAACCCGCAGCTCCGGCGGAGGAGGCGGACAGGGCGCCGTGAACGTGAGCGTCAACGTCACCAACCGCAACCGCTGACGGCCTGCCCGACCGGCCGCGCCGCCCGGACCACGCCGCATCCAGCGGCAGGGGCCCGGGCGGTGCGGGGGACGGACAGACCCGCTCCCACACAGCACAAAGCCCCACACCAGCCGTCTCTCTGCCAAGTTCGGCGGCTGGTGCGGGGCCGTGCATCCCCTTCACAGAGATGGGACCAGCATGCCCGACTTCCACCACTCCGCGCTCGTGATCGTGGACGACACCGCCGACCGGGAGCAGGCCTCCGACGGCCGCTCCCGTTACGGCGCCTACATCGCCCGGCACGCCGACGACTTCCACGAGGACGGCCGGCCGCTCCGTCCGGTGGAGTTCGCCATCGCCGCGTGGCGCACCGCCACCGCCCCCGTCATGGCCCCCGGCTACGCGGCCGTGCGCCGCGACGTCCAGCCGCTCGACGTCTACCGGGACCACCACGGCGGCGCCCAGTTCTGCGCCAAGGTCGGCCTGCGGCACAGCCAGCTCGCCCACCGCCCCGCCGGGCACCCGCTGGACTGGGAGAAGGACCCGTGGTTCCACCCGAGCGAGCAGTGGCCCGTCCTCGTCAGCCCGGACCGCACCGACCGCCCCGCCGTCCTGGTGACTGCCGCCGTGCTCCTTCCGGTCCCCGACGACATCCTCACCGCCCCCACCACGACCCGGCCCGGCAACGCGCTGACCCACGAGGCCAAGGCCGTGGTCCACGCCCTCGCCGAGTACGCCAACCGGCACCTTGCCCCGCTCGTCGCCGACCTGCTCGGCGGTGCCTGGTGAGCGCCGCCGCTGCCCTGTCCGGCCTGTTCCTCGCGGCCCGCCCGCCCGCGGCCTGGCTGCCCGATCGTCCGTGGAACGGCCTGACCGTCCTGGACGCCTACGGGTGCCAGGGCGGTGCCGGCATGGGCTACCACCTCGCCGGATACCGCGTCCTCAGCCTCGACAACGCCCCGCAGCCGAGGAACCCGCTGGCCTTCCTCCAGGCTGACGCCGTGCAGTTCATCAGGGAGCACGGGCACCTCTTCGACTTCGTGCACGCCTCCCCGCCGTGCCAGCGCTACACCCGCTGCCAGAAGATCCGCCGCCGGGAGCACCCCGACCTCATCGCCCCCACCCGCGCCGCCCTGCAGTCCACCGGCCGCCCGTGGGTCATCGAGAACGTCGAAGAGGCCCGCGCCGAGCTGCACGACCCGGTGCTGCTCTGCGGCACCATGTTCGGCCTGCGCACCTACCGCCACCGCCTCTTCGAGCCCGGCGGCGGACTCGCCCTCGCCCCGCCGGACCACCCGGTCCACACCGCACCGAACGCCAAGATGGGCCGCCCCGTCGCCGAGGGCGAGTTCATGCACGTCGTCGGCAACTTCTCCAACGTCCCGCTCGCCCGCAGCGCGGCCGTGATGGGCATGCCCTGGGCCACCCGCGACGGCCTGCGCGAAGCCATCCCCCCGGCCTACACCGAACTGATCGGCCGACAGGCAGCTGCCCAGCTGGGCGTGGCCCCCGGCAGGAGCGCGGCATGAGCACCTACAGCATCCCGATCGTCCACTGCGACGGCCCCGACTGCGAGGCGCCCGAGATCCACCACCCCGCCGCCCGCACCGCCGACGACGTCCGCCGCCTCCGCCGCCCCGACGGATGGCACCAGCGCCCCGGCGGCCGGGACATCTGCCCGGTCTGCTGGGCCGCCGGGCACCGCTGACCGGTCCGGCCAGCAACCGTGTCCGCCTACCTGGACTGGCACGACGCCTCCCACTACGACCGCACCGGCCCCCGCCCCTGCCGCTGGTGCGGCCGTTCCACCCCGCTGCGCGACGAGCAGCGCAGGCCCACCCACAAGGTCTGCGCCGAACAGCACGCCGCCGAACAGCCCCCGCCGACGTCTGGAGACCGGCGTGAACCCCATCCTGCAACTCGCCCTCGAACTGGCCCGGCTCGGCCTTCCCGTCCTACCGCTGCGGGCCGGGAAACGCCCGGTCGGCAACTGCCAGGCCTGTAAGGACAACGCCTGCGGCGGCCGACCGAACATGAAAGTCCCGGGCCCGTGCGCCTGCCCGGCGCCCTGCCACGCGTGGGCCGCCGCCACCACCGACCCCGCCGTCCTGAACAGCCCGCCGTGGCATCGCGCGTGGCGGGAGGCCGAAGCGGTGGCCTACCACCCCGGCGGCGCCGGCCTGACCGTGGTCGACCTCGACAGCGCCGGCGCCGTCACCTGGGCCCGCACCGCCCTGCCCCCGACGCTCACCGTGCCCAGCACCCGGGGCGAACACTGGGTCTACCGGGGCGCCATGACCTCCGCCAACAAGGTCCGCCCCGACGTGGACGTCAAGTCGACCATGCAGTACGCCCGTTGGCTCGGCTACGGCGCCGGCACCATGGCGCCGCTGCCCGACGCCGTCCGCGCCCTGGTCGACAAGGAAGAGACCACCCCGCCGCCGGCGCATGGCGCGCGGGTGGCCTCTTCGCCCCCGCCAACCTGGACCCGCACCAAAGGCCACGGCTGCCGCCACACCGACCGCTACATCCACACCGGGCTGCAACGCGGCCTCGCCAAAATCGCCGACTGCCCCGAGACCGGCGCCGGATCGCAGGCCTACGGCGTCGCCCGCTTCCTCGCCGCCCAGCACACCCGCTGCCCCGGCCCCTGCGGACTCGACACCCTCGCCCAGCAGCTCATCGACGCCGCCGTCAACGTCGGCGTCCCCCACGACTACGCCACCCGCGCCGTCGACCGCGGCTTCGCCGCCGCTGGCACCCACCTGGACTGACCACCCCAACGCGCCGAAGCGGCCGCCCTCTCGCCAGAGCCTGCGGCCGCTTCAACCAGCCCAACAGACTGGAGCCCCAAGCATGACCGATCCCACCCCGCCCGTCACCACCACGGCCGAGGACGGCGCCGCCCTGCTGGACGAGGTCGAGCGGCACCATCGCCGCTTCAACGTCTTCCCCTCGGAGTCCGCCTACGTCGCCGTGACCCTGTGGGACGCCCACGCCCACCTGATGGACGCCTTCGAGGCCACCCCCCGCCTCGCCTTCCTCAGCCCCGAGCCCGGCAGCGGCAAGACGCGCGCGCTGGAGATCGTGGAGACCCTGGTCCCCCGGCCGCTCACCACCGTCGATATCAGCGCCTCCGCGCTGTTCCGCTCCGTCTGCGACGAGCAGGCCCGCCCCACCGTCCTTTTCGACGAGGTCGACACCGTCTTCGGCGCGGCCGCGGGCGGTAACGAGGACCTGCGTGGCCTGATCAACGCCGGATACCGCCGCACCGGCGGCGTCGTCCGCAGCGTCCGCGACGGCGAGAACCACGTCGTCCAGAAGTTCCCCGTCTACGCCGCCCTCGTCCTCGCCGGCCTCGGCGACCTGCCCGACACCATCATGAGCCGCTCCATCGTCATCCGGATGCGCCGTCGGGCCCCCAACGAGCGCGTCGAGGCGTTCCGCCAGCGCATCCACGAAGCCGAGGGCCATGCCCTGCGCGACCGCCTCGCCGACTGGGCCGACACCGTCCGCGAACAGCTCACCGGCGCCTGGCCCGAGATGCCCGAGGGCGTCACCGACCGCCCCGCCGACGTGTGGGAACCCCTCCTCGCCGTCGCCGACGCCGCCGGCGGCCACTGGCCCGACCGCGCCCGCACCGCCTGCCTCGAACTCGTCAACGCCGCCCAGGCCAACGACAAGGGCAGCGTCGGCGTGCGCCTGCTCGCCGACCTGCGCGACGTCTTCGCCGGAGCCGAGCGCCTCACCAGCGCCACCATCATCGAACGCCTCACCGCCATGGACGACGCCCCCTGGGCCGACCTCGACGGCCGCCCCCTCAACACCCGTTCCCTCGCCAAGCTGCTCGGCGACTACGTCACCGCCGCCAACCAGCCCATCCGCCCCCGCAACATCAAGATCGGCACCGCCGTCGCCAAGGGCTACTACGCCACCGACCTCGCCGACGCCTGGCTGCGCTACTGCCCGCCCATCCCCGAAACCACCGCTACCAGCGCTACTCCCGCTACCGCCCAGGTCAGGGCCCTTTTCCCGGTAGCGGAACCGGTAGCGGTAGCGGATACCGAACCGCCCACCACCACCGAGACCCCCGCCGAACTCACCACCGTCGGCTGACCGCACCAATCCGCTACCGCTACCCCACCCGCTACCGCCGCACCCCACCTGACCAGCGCGGTAGCGGAGTAGCGGCGGTAGCGGCCCCCCAGAGAAGCAAGCCAAGAGGATCAACAGGAGGCACCATGACCATGCCCGCCGCCGCGATTCGCCCGGTTCTGCTGACCGCCGAGGAAGCCGCGAAGATGCTGCGCATCGGACGGTCGACGCTCTACCAGCTCCTGGCCGAGAAGGAGTTGACGTCCATCAAGATCGGGCGATCCCGTCGCATCCGGCCCGCCGACATCGAGGCCTACATCGAGCGCCAGGCCGCCAGCGCCGCCTGACCACCACCACCGACCAACCAGTCCTTCGAGGGCGCCGGGATGCATCATGCCCGGCGCCCTCGCCACTTCAGGAGTACCGCGTGAGCGATCGCAAGACCCGCCTACCTAACATGGAATCGACCATCTACGAGGGCGCGGACGGCCGTTGGCACGGCCGGGTGACCATGGGCGTGAAGGCGGACGGCAGCCCCGACAGGCGCCACCGCAGCGCCAAGACCGAAACGGAAGTGCGGCGCAAGGTCAAGAAGTTGGAGACCGAGCGCGACGCCGGACAGGTGGCGGCGGCCGGCCGGGCGCCAACGGTCGAGCAGTGGATGACCACCTACCTGACCACCATCGCGAACCAGCGGCTGAAGCCGCGCAGCCTGGACGACTACTGGTCCAAGACCCGGAACCACATCATCCCCGGCATCGGCCGGCACCGGCTGGACCGGTTGCTCCCGGAGCACCTGGACGAGCTGTACGCGCAGATGCGGGCCGAGGGCCGGGCCGGGTCGCACATCCTCAAGGTGCACCGGATCATCTCCCGCGCGTTGAAGATCGCCCACCGCCGAGGAAAGGTGGCCCGCAATGTCGCCACACTGGTGGACTCCCCCACCGTGGAGGAGACGGACGCGAACCCGTTCACCCAGGAGGAGGCCCGACGCTTCCTGCTCGCCGCGATGAAGCGCCCGACCAGGGTCCGATGGGTGATCGGCGTAGGCCAGGGCCTGCGCCAGGGTGAGGCACTGGGGCTGCGCTGGAAGTACGTCGATGAGGATGCCGGCCAGATGGACACGTCCTGGCAGCTCCAGCGGCTGAAGTGGCGCCACGGGTGCGACGACCCGCACGCGTGCGGAGAGCGGCTCCACCGGGACGCCTGCGAGCCGGGGTGCACCAAGCACCGCCGCTACAAGCGCGGATGCCCCAAGCCCTGTCCGCCGAAGTGCGACCGGCACGCCAGCACCTGCCCGAAGCGGCACGGCGGCGGACTCGCCTTCACCCGCCCGAAGACCAAGGGCAGCCGTCGCACGACTCCCTTGCTCCCGCCTCTGATCCCGCTGTTGCGCGAGCAGCGCCAGCAGCAGGAGGAGTGGAAAGCCGCGGCCGGCGACGGGTGGCAGGACTACGACCTCGTCACCTGCCGTCCCGACGGCCAGCCGATCGACCCCCACGCCGACTGGGAGGAGTTCAAGGAGCTGCTGGCCGAGGCGGGAATCGAGGACCGGCGCCAGCACGACGGCAGCCGCCACTCCGCCGGGACAATCCTGAACGAGCTGGGGGTGGACCCGTTCACCATCATGGAGATCTTGGGCCACTCACAGATCAGCATGACCCGCCGCTACGTGAAGACGACCACCCCGACGACCCGGGAAGCGGCCCGGCGAATGGGCAACGCGCTCTGGCCCCAACCGGCCGGAAGTGAGACCACAACTGAGACCACGAACACGCGAGCGGCACGCGCCCGGCGCCGCCGCCGCATGATGTAGACGACAAAAGGCCCGGTCAGAGTACTGACCGGGCCTCTTGGCTGCTGAGCCGCCTGCGGGATTCGAACCCGCGACCTACGCATTACGAGTGCGTTGCTCTGGCCAACTGAGCTAAGGCGGCACCGTTGCCACGTGCGGTGGCAACGCGGGTCAGTCTACACAGGTTCGCAGGTGATCCGTAGCCGAGGGGGTCGGGCCTCTGGAGGGTGGATGGTCGTCGCTTCAGTCGATCACCGGTACGACGTTACGATGAGCGCCCCCTCCCGCCCTTCCCGCACCTCCGGAGCGCATCGTGCTCGGCGTCAATGACCTGGCGACCTACATCCTCGGCGCCCTCGTCATCATCCTGCTGCCCGGCCCCAACTCGCTGTACGTGCTGTCGGTCGCCGCCCGGAAGGGCATCCGGACCGGGTACCGGGCCGCCGCGGGCGTGTTCGTCGGCGACTTCACGCTGATCAGCCTGACCTCGCTGGGCGCCGCGTCGCTGCTGAAGGCCAATCCGGCGGTGTTCGCGGTGGTGAAGTTCGGCGGTGCCGCGTACCTGCTGTGGATCGGCTTCGGGATGCTCCGGGCCGCCCGCCAGCTGTGGCGGGAGCGCCGGGCCGAGGCCGGGCCGGAGGGGGCCGAGGCGGCGCCGGAGGCGGTCGAGCGGCCGTTCCGCCGGGCGCTGGTGATCAGCCTGCTGAACCCGAAGGCGATCCTGTTCCTGCTGTCGTTCTTCACCCAGTTCGTCGACCCGTCCTACGGGGAGCCCGCGCTGTCCTTCGGGCTGCTCGGCGGCATCCTGCAGACCTTCAGCCTGCTCTACCTCTCCCTGCTGATCTTCGCCGGCACCACGCTGGCCACCGCCTTCCGTCGCCGCAAGCGCCTGTCCGCGACCCTCACCAGCGGCGTCGCCGTCCTGTTCGCGGGTTTCGCCGCGAAGCTGGCCGTCTCCTCCGCCTGACGCCGGCCCGAGGCTCGGTGACGGGCCCCTAGCGGCCGCACCGCTTGCCCTGCTCCGGCGGCTCCCCGGTCAGCAGGAAGTGGTCGACCGCGCCGTCCACGCAGGCGTTGTGCCGCCCGTACGCGGTGTGGCCGTCCCCGTCGTAGGTGAGCAGCCGGCCGGACTCCAGCTGTCCGGCGAGGGAGCGGGCCCAGTCGTAGGGGGTGGCCGGGTCACGGGTGGTGCCGATGACGACGATCGGGGCGGCGCCGGCGGCCCGGATGGTGTGCGCCGCGCCGGTGGCCCGGACGGGCCAGTAGGCGCAGGTCAGCGCCATCCAGGCCATGTCGCGCCCGAAGTGCGGCGAGGCCCGCTCGAAGTCCGGCAGCGCCCGCCGCACGTCCTCCGGCGTGCGGAACGGGGCGGGCAGGTCCAGGCAGTTCACCGCCGTGTTGGCGAACATCAGGTTGGGGTACGAGCCGTCCGCTCCGCGCCCGTAGTAGGCGTCGGACAGCTTCAGCAGCCCGCTGCCGTCGCCAGCCCGGGCGTCCGCGAGCGCACTGCGCAGCTGGGGCCAGAGGAAGTCGGCGTACAGGGCCTGGATGACGCCGGTGGTGGCCTGGGAGCCGGTGAGGGGGCGCCCGTGGTCGGTGCTCGGCAGCGGGGCGGCGTGGACGGCCTCGAGCAGCGCGCTGAGCTGCTCGCCGATCTGCGGCACGGTGCGGCCGAGCGGGCAGCCCGCGCGGCCGGCGCAGTCCTCGGCGAAGGCGGCCCAGGCGGTCTCGAAGCCACCGGCCTGGGTGCGGTTGCCGGCCACCGAGTCGAGTGCCGGATCCATCGCGCCGTCCAGCACCAGCCGTCCGACCCGACTCGGGAAGAGCCCGGCGTAGGTGGCGCCGAGGAAGGTGCCGTAGGACTTGCCGACGAAGTTCAGCCGCTCGTCGCCGAGGAGCGCGCGCAGCACGTCCATGTCACGGGCGGCCTCGACGGTGCTGAGGTGGCCGAGCGCGGGCCCCGCCTGCCGCCGGCAGCCCTCGGCAAACTCCTTGTCGGCGGCGACCAGTGCGTCGACCGCCCGCTGGTCGCCGGGCTCCAGGTCGACGGCCGTGAAGGCGTCCATCCGCTCGCCGCTCAGGCAGCTGACGGGGTTGCTGCGGCCCACCCCGCGCGGGTCGAGGCCGACCAGGTCGTAGCGGGCCCGCACCGAGCCGTCGTACGTCCGGGCGACGGCCTCCAGGTACTCGATCGCCGAGCCGCCGGGGCCGCCCGGGTTGAGCAGCAGGGAGCCCAGCCGCGGGCCGGTGCCCGGAGAGGATCCCGATCCGGCGGCCGAGCCGGTGACTGAGTTGGTGACTGAGCCGGTGGCGGGGTCGAAGCCCAGTCCGCTGCCCGGGTCGGATCCCGCTCCGGAGCCACCGGGCACGGCCACCGCCCGGGCCGCCGAGAGGGTGAGGTCGCCGTCCGCCGGGCGGTCGTAGTCCGTCGGCACCCGGAAGGTGGTGCACTCGAACCCGCCGTCGCAGGGCTGCCAGACCGGCCGCTGCGCGTAGTACGGCGCGAGCGCGTCCGGGACGGCGGCCGGCAACGGTTCCAGCGGGGTGGCGGCGGCTACGACGGCTGCGGCGCCCGCTGACGGGCCGGAGCCAGCCGCTGACGGGCCGGACGCGCCGGCCGACGCGCCGGCGGAACCGGCCGGCCCCGCGCTGCACCCGCCCGCCGACCCCGCCAGCAGCCCGAGCACCAGCACCGCGGCCGCCGACCGCGCCCGCCGACCGAAGGCCGTCATCCGCTCCCCTCCTCCGTTCCTCCGTCCGATCACCCGCCGGCAGGCAGCGTAGACCCCCGCTCCCCCGCTGCTCAGGAGGCCTTCGCCAGCGCCTCGGCCAGGAACTGCGCCGCCTGCCGGACCAGCCGCAGCCGCTCCCGGTCGGGGGTGTAGTCCTGCACGTTGTCCGAGATCCGCACCTCCGCCTTGGCCGCCGGGCCCTGGCCCGCCTTGAGCGCCGCCTGGAGCTTGCGGGCCGCGTCCAGTCCCGGGGCGTCCGCCTTGGCCGCGGCGAGCAGCAGTTTGGCCGCGCTGCCCGCCGGGGCCTCGGCGCCGGTCTGGGTGAGCGCGGCGGCGTCGTACCGGCCGGAGACCGCCGCGGCCGCGCCGTACAGGTCCGGGCGGGCCAGCCCGGCCGCGGCCGCGCACGGTGCGCCGCCCTCCACGCCGAGGGCCCCCCAGGAGGCGGGGCCGGGCGGCAGGGTGCGGAAGGAGCTCGCGATGGTGGTGCGCAGCGTCGCGTCGTCGGAGACGGCGGCCGGAGCGGCGGCGACCAGCTCGCAGGGGTGGGCGGTGCCGTTGGGCGCCTCGGGGGCGACCAGGATGAACGGGCGGGCGCGACCGGCCTGCAGCGCCGCGCCGATGCCCTCGAAGACGTCCGGGACCTCGGCGTCGGCGGTCTTGCTCGGGGTGGCGGAGTGCATCACCACGACCGGGAAGCGCGCGTTCGGCTCCTTGGCGTACTGCGGGGGCAGCCAGACCCGGATGTTGCGCGGCTTCCCGTCGGGGCCGAGCACCGCGGACTGCAGCAGTTCGCCGCCGGCGGGGTGCCCGACGCTGTCGAACCGGCTGGCCACGGCGGACGCGGCGGCCGTGGCCGCGGCCGGTGCGGCCGGTGCGGGAGCGGCGGCCGACTCGGCGGCCGTGGGCGGCGCCGCCTGCTGCCGGGCGGTCGAAGCGCTGTCGGGGTCCTTCCAGGCCCCCGCGCCGGCGGCGTCCGCGGCCGACTGGGCCCGGTCGGCACCCTGGCCGCCCCGGCCGAGGCCGCCGAAGGCCCCGAGCGCGGTGAGCAGCGTGAGTGCGGTGACGCAGACGCCGCAGACCATCGCCCCCGCCGCCCGCAGCAGCATCGGCCACCGGTCGCCCGCGAGCTCGTAGGTCTCGGCGGCCCGCAGGTCGCGCCAGCGCTGGAGCGAGCCGCGCGCCAGCCAGATCCCGCCGAACGCGGCGGCCAGCAGGGGGATGACGAGGAGCGGACGAACCACGGAACGCACCACCTCGGAAGAGGGTCGGCGCCGGACCGGACCCGGTGCCGTACGGGAGGCGACCGCTCCGGCGGCGGGACCCCCGACACGGGGGACCCGGAGTGGGGCCGGGGCGCAGTCGGCCCCCAGCGTGCACAACGGGCGCACCGTCACACGCGGGTGTGCCCGGCGAGTATCGCCCGTTCACTCGAAGGTGGGACGGCGGACCGACTCCGGGAGGCCTACCGCCACCGGCAGGACATCGGCCCGCCCAGGGCATCGGCCCGCCCGCAGGACATCAGCCGGCCCGCCAGGCTCTCAGCCCGCCCGCAGCGCCACCGTCATCGCCTCGACCGCCAGCAGCGGGTCCACGTTGCGGTCCAGCGCGGTACGGCAGGCCAGCACCGCCTCGATCCGGCGCAGCGTGCCCTCCGCCGGGCCGGCCTGGGCGACCCGGTTCAGCGCCTGCCGCTGGTCCTCGTTGGCGAGCGCGCCGGTGGAGCCGAGCTGGATGGCCAGCACGTCCCGGTAGAACCCGAGCAGGTCGAGCAGTGCGACCCCGAGGGTCTCCCGGCGGGTGCGGGTGGCGCGGCTCTTCTGCCGCTTCTCCAGCTCCTTGACCGCCCCCGCCATGCCGCGCGGCGCCTTGCTTCCCTCGGCCGCGCCGTAGGCCGCCTTCAGGTCGTCGGTCTCCTTGGCGTCCTGCGTCTCGGCGAGCGCCTCGGCGTCGGCCTTCGCGGTGTCGACCAGGCGCTGCGCGGCGGCCAGGCAGCCGCCGATGTCGGAGACCTCCAGCGGTATCCGCAGCACCTCGGCGCGGCGGGTGCGGGCCTGCTCGTCCACGGCGAGGCGGCGCGAGCGCTCGATGTCGCCCTGCCCGGCGAGCGCCGCGATCCGGGCGGCCTCCGGTTCGACACCGTCGCGCCGGACCAGCATGTCGGCGACCGCCTCGGCGGAGGGAGTGCGCAGCACGAGCAGGCGGCAGCGCGAGCGGATGGTCGGCAGCACGTCCTGGACGGAGGGGGCGCAGAGCAGCCAGACGGTGCGCGGGGAGGGTTCCTCCACGCCCTTGAGCAGCGCGTTCGCGGCGGCCTCGGTGAGCCGGTGGGCGGCGTCCACCAGGATCACCGACCAGCGGCCGCCGGTCGGGTAACTGGAGGCGCGCAGCACCAGCTCGCGCATGTCGCCGACGCCGATGGACAGGCCGTCGGTCCGCACGTACTTGACGTCGGCGTGGCTGCCGGCCAGCACGGTGTGGCAGCCGTCGCAGAACCCGCAGCCGGGCGTGCCGCCGAGCGCGAGGTCGGGGCTGGTGCACTGCAGGGCGGCGGCGAAGGCCCGCGCGGCGGTGACCTGCCCGGCCCCGGGCGGCCCGGTGAACAGCCAGGCGTGCGTCATCAGGGAGGCGTTCCCGCCGTCCGCGGGCGCGGCGCCGCGGCCCGCCCCGACCGTCGCCCCGGCCGCCCGGGCCGCGGCGGTCAGCTGCTCGACCACCCGCTCCTGGCCCACCAGGTCGTCCCAGACGGCCACTGCTGCTCCCAAGCTCCGTACGACAGCGCCCCCGGCGCCGATTCCCCGCCGTCGAGCATACGTCTCCGCCCCGACAGCCACTGCTCCGTCCGGGTCACCCCGGGTACGGAGCCGGGCGGAGCCGCGAACCGGAAGCGAACCGGAAGCGGAACGAAGACGGGACGGGACGGGAAGCGGACTGGGCGCGAAGGGCACGCGACGGGAGCGGCCGGAAGCGGGCCCCGACGGCGACGGGCGGCGCCGCCGGGGGTACTGCCCCGGTGACGCCGCCCGCTCAGCCGCCGTGGAGCCTGCTCAGCTCCGCCGGCCCCAGCGCCTGCCCCTGCCCTTGCCGCCGTCCTCGCCCCGGCCACCGTCACGCCGGCTGTCGCCGTCGCGCGGGCCGTGCTGCTCCTGGCCTGCAGCCTGCTCCCAACGCGCCCACTCGTCCCGCGACCCGAGCAGGGTGTCGGTCAGGCTCGGCAGGTCGTCCATCGGGGTCTCCTCGGCCCACTCCGGCCGCGGCCGTTCCACGGTGGGCTGCTCGGCGGGCTGACCCGGACCGGGCCGCCCGGTGCCGGGAGCGCCAGGACCGCCGGGAGCGCCGGAGACCGGGGCACCGGCAGCGGGCCGACCCGCGCCGGGCCACCCGGCGCCCGCCTGCCCCCCGTCGACCACCGGCAGCTCCCGCGTGCTGTCCACCGGCTCACCGGGCTTCCGGTCCGGCTCGATCCGCGGCAGCACGGCGGTCTCGTCCGCGGCCGGGACCTTGGGCAGCACGGCCGTCTCGTCGGCGGCCGGAACGGTCGGCAGCACCGCCGTGTCGTCCGCGGCCGGCCCGGTCGGCACCTTCGGCAGCTTGGCGGTCGCATCGGCCGCCTGCCGGTCCCGCAGCGACAGCTCCCGCGTCGCCTCGTCACCGAGCCCGCCCGATCCCTCCGACGTTCCGGGACCGCCGGGAACCCCCGACGCGCCCGACACTGCCGAAGCCCCCGAGGCACCCGCAGCTCCCGCAGCGCGCTCAGCGCCCGAACCGCCCTGCGGCGTCTCCCGCACCGCCCGCAGCTCCGTCGTCGCCGCGTCCCCGGCCCCGGCCTCCGGTGACCCCTCCGGCCGCCCCGTGGCGCGGCCGGCAGCCCGATCCGCGGCCCGGTCCGCCGCCGTCTCAGCCGCAGCGGCCGCCGCCGCGAGCGCGGCAGCCTGCGCCAGCCGGGCCTCCTCGGCCCGCTGCAGCGCCTCCTCCGCCCGGCGCCGCTGCTCCTCGCGGGCCAGTTCCCGCTGCCGCTGGAGCTCCGCCCGGGCGGCCTCCTCGTCGGCGATCCGCCGGCGCTCGGCGGCCTCCGCGGCCAGCCGGGCCTCCTCGGCCGCCCGCCGGCGCGCCTCCTCCTCGGCGCGGCGCTTCGCTTCCTCCTCCGCCCGGCGGCGGGCCTCCTCCTCGGCCTTGCGCCGGGCCTCGGCGGCGGCCCGCTCGGCCGCCTCCTTGGCGAGCCGCTCCTGCTCGGCCTGCTCGGCCCGCAGCTGCGCCAGCACCTCCTGGCGCTTGCGCTCGGCGGCCTCCTCCTCGGCCTTCCTGCGGGCCTCCTCGGCGGCGCGCCGCTCGGCCTCCTCCTTCGCCAGTCGCTCCTGCTCGGCGCGGGCGGCCTTCTCCTGCTCGGAGAGCGGCAGCTCGCGGTCCAGCCGGTGCCGGATGGCGGTGGTGACGAAGCCGGGGGCCTGGCTGCCGTCCACGACCAGGTAGCGCGCCGGGTCGGCGGCCGCGAGGGCGAGGAAGCCGGCCCGGACCCGCTGGTGGAACTCGGTGGGCTCGGACTCCAGCCGGTCCAGCGCCTCGGTGAAGCGCTCCCGGGCCTTGGTCGGGTCGACGTCCAGCACCACGGTCAGGTCGGGCAGCAGCCCACCGGTCGCCCAGCGGGAGATCCGGGCGACCTCGGTCGCAGCAAGGTCGCGCCCGGCGCCCTGGTAGGCGATCGAGGAGTCCATGTACCGGTCGGTGATCACGACGGCGCCGCGGGCGAGGGCCGGCCGGATGACGTTCTCGACGTGCTCGGCCCGGTCGGCCGCGTAGATCAGCGCCTCGGCGCGGTGCGACAGCCCGGTGTTGCCGACGTCCAGGACCAGGCCGCGCAGCCGCTGCCCGACGGGGCTGCCGCCGGGCTCGCGGGTGAGCACGACCTCGTGCCCCTTGCCGCGGATCCACTCCGCGAGCGCCTGGGCCTGGGTGGACTTGCCGGCGCCGTCGCCGCCCTCCAGGGCGATGAAGAATCCGGTGCCGGTGCCCCGGTGCGGCACCGGGCCGCTGCCGCCGCGCACCGCGTCCACCAGGTCCCGGGCGAACGGCGCGGTGCCGCGCCGGTCGTCGGTGCGCAGCAGCACGACGGCGGCGAGCACGAGGGTGAGCAGGCCCGCGGTGGCGACGGCGAGGGCCGCACCGCCGTGGATGAAGGTGAAGGAGCCGGGCTCGACGGTGCCGTACTCGACGTCCCCGTACGCCGCCGCGATCAGCGGGACGGCGACCAGCGCGGCGGCGACCACGACCCGCAGCACCGCGTACAGGTGCTCGGTGACCTTCGGCAGCCGGGCCTCCTCGACCTCCTGGGCGAGCAGGGTGCGCCCGGCGGAGACCACGATCCCGGCGGCCAGGCCGGCCAGCACGGTGAGCAGCAGGACCAGCACGAAGTCCAGCACCAGCCCGGCCAGGATCAGCGCGACGCCCTCGGTGAGCAGGGCCAGCGCGAGCAGCCGGCGGCGGGAGAGCGAGGGCAGGACGGCCCGGGTGAGCCGGGCGCCCAGCGCGGGGGTGCCGACCGCGGCGAGCACGACCAGGCCGTAGCCGATCGGCCCGGCGCGGTGCTCGGCGGCGGTGAGCAGCGCCAGCGCGGCGACGCCCGCCGTGGAGGCGAAGGCCGCCGCGACGGCGAAGGTGAAGTACGGGGCACTGCCGGTGCGGCCCTTGCTCAGGGCGGGGCCGGGGGTCGCGTCGGTCGGGGCGCGCAGACCGGTCAGCGGCGAGCGCGGGGCCACGGCCACCGGCCCGCCGGGCAGCTGCTGGAGGTGGTCGCGGACGGCGGCGGCGGCGAACAGCCCGGCCGCGCCGAGCGCCGCGAAGGTCAGCTGGTGGGCGCGCAGCCAGTCCGAGCCGAGCGCCGCGCCGACGTTGTTGACCAGGGTGAGGGCGATCAGGCCGGCGGCCGCGAGCGGCACCGTGACCCAGCCGGTGAAGCGGTCGACGCTCCGGACGGTGTCCAGGTTGGCGGCGGCCGGCCGCTGCTCCGCGGCGGGCGCGTAGGGGTTGGCCGGCGGCAGCAGGCCGGGAACGGCGGCGGCCCTGGCAATCCCCCGGACCCGCTCCGCCGCGCCGATCAGGAACACGGTGGCGAGCAGCACGTAGGTCGCGGCGCCGGAGGGCTTCGGCCCGGAACCCAGCCAGACCGTCCACCAGGGCGCGAGGCCGATCAGCAGGGCGCACAGCGCGTCGGCGCCGAGCAGCGTCCAGCGCCGGTCGAGCTTCCCGGCGACCAGCTGGTGCACCGGCTCCAGCAGCACCACGCCGACCAGGCCGGTGGCCGCCACCCGCACGGCGAGGACGGCGGCGGTGGCGAAGGCGAGACTGCGCGGCAGCGCGCCGAACTGCCCGCCCTGGGCGGCGGCGATCACGGTGAGCGCGAGCAGCACCAGCAGCCCGAGCCGGTCGGCGGTGCCGCCGATCAGCTGGGTGGTCCACAGGCGCCGGTAGGGCCGGATGCGCAGCAGTGCCCTGGCCCGGTCCACAGAGGTCCCGGCGGGCACGACCTCGGGCAGGTCGGCCACGGTGGCGCCGGCGGCCGGGGCGGCACTGGGGGTGGGCTGCTCCTCGCTCGTCATACGGTCAGCGTAGCGGGCTGGGCTTTGCCCGATTGAGATGAACGGGGTTCCGGTCCCCGGTCATCACCGCCTTGTGACGATCCCTGCACAGAGCTCGGGCCCGCGCCCCGAGGTGGGAGCGCGGGCCCGGTCGGGCTCCGGGAGGACCGTCCCGTCGGCTGTCGCCGGTCTTGCCCCGGCTGTCCGGGGACTGCCGGGGGATCTGCCCTCGTCGCCGGAGGCGGCGCCGAGAAGTCAGCCTCGTCGCCGGAGGCGGCGCCGAGAAGTCAGCCTCGTCGCGGGAGGCGGCGCCGAGAAGTCAGCCTCGTCGCCGGCGGCGGCCCGAGGAATCAGCCCTCGTCGCCGGCGGCGTTGCCCGTCGCGGTCTTGCCGACCGCGGTCTTGCTGGCCGTGGTCTTCTTCGCGGCCGTCTTCTTCGCCGCCGCCGTCTTGGTGGCGGTCTTCTTCGCGGCCGTCTTCTTGGCGGCGGTCTTGGTCGCGGTCGCCTTGGCGGTGGTGGTCTTCTTGGCCGCCGCCTTCTTCGCCGGGGCCTTCTTCGCCGCCTTCTTCACCGGACCGCGCGCCCGCTTCTCGGCGAGCAGTTCGTAGCCGCGCTCCGGCGTGATGGTCTCGACGTCGTCGTCCTTGCGCAGCGTGGCATTGGTCTCGCCGTCGGTCACGTACGGGCCGAAGCGGCCGTCCTTGACCACCACCGGGCGCTCGCTGACCGGGTCGGTGCCCAGCTCCTTGAGCGGCGGGGCGGCGGCGGCCCGGCCGCGCTGCTTGGGCTGGGCGTAGATCGCCAGCGCCTCCTCGAGGGTGATCGTGAAGATCTGCTCCTCGCTGGTGAGCGAACGCGAGTCGGTGCCGCGCTTGAGGTACGGGCCGTAGCGGCCGTTCTGCGCGGTGATCTCCGCGCCCTCGGGGTCGGTGCCGACGACGCGCGGCAGCGAGAGCAGCCGCAGCGCGTCCTCCAGGGTGACGGTGTCCAGCGACATCGACTTGAGCAGCGAGGCGGTGCGCGGCTTGACGGCGTTCTTGCCGGTCTTGGGCGTGCCCTCGGGCAGGATCTCGGTCACGTAGGGGCCGTACCGGCCGTCCTTGGCGACCAGCATGTTGCCGGTGACCGGGTCCGGACCGAGCTCGAAGTCGCCGCTGGGCTTGGCGAGCAGTTCCTCGGCCAGCTCGACGGTCAGCTCGTCCGGCGGCAGGTCGTCCGGGATGTCGGCGCGCTGGCCGGGCTCGCCCTCCACGGCGGAGGCGCGCTCGACGTACGGGCCGTAGCGGCCGACCCGCAGGGTGATGTCGTCGCTGATCCGGAACGAGCTGATCTCCCGGGCGTCGATCGCACCGAGGTCGGTGACCAGCTCCTTCAGGCCGCCCAGGTGGTCGCCGTCGCCGTTGCCGGCCTCGGCGGCGACGCCCGCGGCGTGGCCCTCGCCCTCGCCGAAGTAGAAGCGCTTCAGCCACGGCACGGACTGCGCCTCACCGGCGGCGATCCGGTCGAGGTCGTCCTCCATCTTGGCCGTGAAGTCGTAGTCGACGAGCCGGCCGAAGTGCTTCTCCAGCAGGTTGACCACGGCGAAGGAGAGGAAGGACGGGACGAGCGCGGTGCCCTTCTTGAAGACGTACCGGCGCTGGATGATCGTGTCGATGATCGACGCGTAGGTGGACGGGCGGCCGATCTCCCGGTCCTCCAGCTCCTTGACCAGCGAAGCCTCCGTGTAGCGGGCCGGCGGCTTGGTCGCGTGGCCCTCCGGGGTGATCCGCTCGGCGGCCAGCGGGTCGCCCTGGGCGACCTGCGGCAGCCGGCGCTCGCGGTCGTCGAGCTCGGCGTTCGGGTCGTCGGCGCCCTCGACGTAGGCCTTGAGGAAGCCGTGGAAGGTGATGATCTTGCCGGAGGCGGAGAACTCGACGTCCCGGCCGTCGGCGGAGGCGCCGCCCACCCGGACGGTGACGGACTGGCCGACCGCGTCCTTCATCTGGGAGGCGACGGTGCGCATCCAGATCAGCTCGTAGAGCTTGAAGTCGTCGCCGGTCAGGCCGGTCTCGGCGGGCGTGCGGAAGCGGTCGCCGGACGGGCGGACGGCCTCGTGCGCCTCCTGGGCGTTCTTGACCTTGCTGGCGTAGGTGCGCGGGGCGTCCGGCAGGTAGTCCGCACCGTAGAGCTGGGTGACCTGCGCCCGGGCAGCGGCGATCGCGGTGTCCGACAGCGTGGTGGAGTCGGTACGCATATAGGTGATGAAGCCGTTCTCGTACAGCTTCTGGGCCACCTGCATGGTCCGCTTCGCGCCGAAGCCCAGCTTGCGGCTGGCCTCCTGCTGGAGCGTGGTGGTGCGGAACGGCGCGTACGGGGAGCGGCGGTACGGCTTGGACTCGACGCTGCGGACGCTGAAGGCGGTCTGCGCCAGGGCGGCGGCCAGCTGGCGGGCGGCCTGCTCGTCCAGGTGCAGGGTGTTGGTGCTGCCGGCCTTCAGCCGGCCGTCCGAACCGAAGTCCCGGCCGCTGGCGATCCGCTTGCCGTCCACCGAGGCCAGCCGGGCGCCGAAGGTCTCCGGGTTGGCCGCGTCCGCCGGGGTGCGGCCGGTGCCGAAGGTGCCGACCAGGTCCCAGTACGAGGCGGTGCGGAAGGCGATCCGCTCGCGCTCCCGCTCGACCACCAGACGGGTCGCGACGGACTGCACCCGGCCCGCCGACAGCTTCGGCATGACCTTCTTCCACAGCACCGGCGAGACCTCGAAGCCGTACAGCCGGTCGAGGATGCGGCGGGTCTCCTGGGCGTCGACCAGGCGCTGGTTGAGTTCGCGCGGGTTGGCCACGGCCTCCTGGATCGCCGACTTGGTGATCTCGTGGAACACCATCCGGTGCACCGGCACCTTGGGCTTGAGCACCTGCTGGAGGTGCCACGCGATGGCCTCGCCCTCGCGGTCCTCATCGGTGGCGAGGAAGAGCTCGTCGGACTCCGCGAGCAGCGACTTCAACTTGCTGACCTGGGACTTCTTGTCCGCATTGACCACGTAGATGGGCGCGAAGTCGTGGTCGACGTCCACTCCGAGGCGGCGCACCTCACCGGTGTACTTGTCCGGCACCTCGGCCGCCGTGCTGGGCAGGTCGCGGATGTGCCCGACGCTCGCCTCGACGATGTAGCCGGGGCCAAGGTAGCCCTTGATCGTCTTCGCCTTGGCCGGCGACTCGACAATGACGAGTCGCTGTCCGTGCGCGGTCTCGCTGCTCGGGGACACCTTCGCTCTTCTCTCCCGGTCCTTATGTGGCTGGTCGGCGCTGGCAGCACGGGCTGCGCTCCGCCCGACCCCTCCACCGTCCCGGGGCTGCCGCCGAACGACACCCCACCAGCGGAGTGTGACCGTACCCCGGCCACCCTTGTCAAACGGACGGATCCCGCGTTTTCACTTGCCGGGCTCACCGACGCCACTCGAACGGTAACCCGATGACGGAGGTTCGCGCCCCGTGGAGGGCGGCTTCGGCAGGTTCCGGAGGATGGAATGACGGATTTCAAGATCTGTCAACGGAAAAATCGCCGCGCCTGCGGTACCGCGCCCGCCGGATCGCGTCGGAAGCGCTCGGGCCGTCCGGGCCGACCGGTGCGGACCTGGCCGTTCTCGCCCGTTCCGAGATGCTCCGAGCCCGCTCCGCATCCATGCGGTTGCGGGGCACTCCGACCCGTGGGGCTCCGGGGCGCTGGAACCGCGGGATTCCGGGGCACTCCGATCGGGTGGGGCTCCGGGTGCTCCGACTCCGTTCGCTTCTTACCGTTACGGTCCGTTTCGCGCCGTTGGCCCTGGACCGTGCTGATTCGTCCCCGCCGTCGGTGCAGCTCCGACCTCAGCGGCCGACCGCGACCAGCAGTGCGGCACCCGCCGCCAGGCAGCCCGCGCCCAGGGCGCTCCACAGCAGGTCGGTGACCACGGCCCGGCCGACCTCCCCCGCCGCCAGCACCGCCCGGCAGGGACGGTCGGGGTCGTAGCAGACGCGTACCGAGGCTCCCGGCGCGAAGCGCACCGGACGGCGCAACGGGGTGTGTCCCCGCGGACGGGTGAGCACCAGCTCACCGATCCGGCCGCCACCCGGCCCTCCCACCGAGGGCAGCACGGAGAAGGAGAGCAGCGGCGCGCTGTCGAGATGCCCGTGCACATCGGTCTCGGCGACGACGGTGGCGACCGCCGGTACGCCCCGCCGACGCACCCGGTGGCGAAGGCGCACTTCGGCGGCGCACCAGAGCAGCAGCACGCCGCCGAACAGGGCGAGCACCACCCCGGCCAGCGTCGCCGTCGTCGCGTCCACCCCTGCCCCCGACTCCCCAGCTCCGTCCACAGCCTGTGGACGGAGAGCCTCACAGCGCCGGGCCAACGGAGCGGGGCCGCCCGGGGACGGCCGGCCGAACCGGGGGGTACGGGCGGGTGAACCAGGCATCGTCCGCGAAGCGTTCCGCCGAACGGACCGACGCCGGGCAGGCGCGGGCAGGCACCCGGCAGACGCGGGCCGACGGCGGGCCGGCGGGCGCGAGCGCCGGCCCGATTGCGGGCCGGCGCGGGCAGGCCCCACCCGGCGGGGTCACGCCCAGCGGATCACCGGACGGGATCGATGAACCCCTGCTCGGTCAGCAGCCGCAGCGACTCCGGCACCCGGTCGCGCAGCACCACCCGGTCCTCGCCGAGCAGCTGCGCGATGGCGTCGACGATCTCGCCCGCGGACAGCGTCCCGTCGCACACCCCGACGAACCCCGCCGCCACGGTGTCCACCTTGGTGGCGCGCCGCATGCCGCGGTTGTGACGCAGGATCACGTGCTCCGGATCCTCCGCCCCCGGCGCGCCGACCTGCTCCTGGACCACCTCGTCGGCCAGCACGTAGCGGGCCGCGAGCAGGCCGGCGTCGTCGTGCGAGCGCAGGAAGTCCTGCCGGTCGAACCACTCCTCGATGTGCGGGCCGAGCGGCTGCTCCACCGGGTGCGGCCACTCCTCCACCCGTACGGTCGGGCGCTCGGCGCCGCCGGCCCGCAGGGTGATCCAGCCCATGCCGATGCCCTCGACCCGGCCGGCCTCGAAGGCGTCCAGCCACTCGCCGTACCGGGCCTGGTAGTCGCCGCCGGCGCCGCGGTGATCGCCCCCGTCCCGCAGCCACAACTCGGCGTACTGGGCCACGTCCTGGACCTCGCGTTGGACGACCCACGCGTCCAGCCCGGTGCCCGCGACCCAGCCGGCCAGCCGCTCGTGCCAGTCCTCGCCCTTGACGTGCTGCCAGTTGGCGAGCAACTGGCAGTAGCCGCCCGGCTCCAGGTGCTCGGCGGCCGAGCGCACGAGGTTGCGGCACAGGTCGTCCCCGGCCATGCCGCCGTCCCGGTAGGTGAACCGGCCGGCCGGCGAGATGACGAACGGCGGGTTGGAGACGATCAGGTCGAACTTCCGCTCCCCGACCGGCTCGAAGAGGCTGCCGGCGGCCACCTCGGTGCGGTCGAAACCGGACAGCGCCAGGGTCAGCTCGGTGAACCGCAGCGCCCGGGGGTTGAGGTCGGTGGCGACGACCTGCTGGGCGTGCCGGGCCGCGTGCAGCGCCTGCACACCCGAGCCCGAACCGAGGTCCAGCGCGGCCCGTACGGGGCGGCGGACGGTGATGTTCGCCAGTGTGGTGGACGCCCCGCCGACCCCCAGCACCAGGTCCTTGCGAGCCACTCCGTGAGCCGTCTCCCCGGAGCCGATGCCGCCCGCGCCGCCCACCGCGCAGCCCAGGTCGGAGACCACCCAGGCATCCGAACTCGGCAGACCGGCGACCTCGTTGGCGTACGGCCGGACGTCCACGGTGGCTCGCACCAGGTCTCCGTCGGGGCGCAGCCAGCCGTCCGCCAGGCAGTCCTCCACCGGCAGTGCGGCCGCCGCCGCCCGGTACGGCACCGGTTGCTGGAGCAGGAACAGCCGCACCAGGGTCTCCAGCGGGCTGCCGCCCTGCGTCGCACGCAGGGCCGGGACGGCCTCGCTGCGGGCCAGCGCCGCGTATCCGGTGGGGCCCAACAGGTCCAGGCACCCGTCAGCGGTGAACGAAGCGGCGAGCAGCGCCTCGCGCAGCTTGGCCAGACGGGTCGGGTCGAGAACGGGGCTACTGATCACCCCGCCATTGTCCCCCGCCCCGGCCGACCCCCGCCCCGCAGCCCGTCCATGGGCGGGCGGAGTGCGAAGCGGGCGGCGGCCGGAGCGGAGGCGGCTGGAGCGGGGGAACTCTCGCGTCCTCCCGTGTCCGGCCCTCGGTCAGCTCGTGCTGGGGGCCGGAGTGGACGGGTTGGCGGCCGGGGTGCCGGCGGCGCTCGCCGAGGGGGCGGCCGCCGGGCTCGCACTGCCCGTGGCGCCGGGCGTGGGCGCGGCGCTGGGGGCGCCGGTCGGGGCGGACGCACCGGCGCTCGGCGTCCCGGTCGCGCTCCCGGCGGCCGGGGAGCCGCCGGCGCTGCCGCTCGCACCGGCCCCCGGAGTCGCCTGGCTGGGCTTGCAGCCCTCCTGCTTGGCCATCGCGGCGCCGAGTTCGCCGCTCTGCAGCTTGCTCTGCGCCTGGGTGGACAGCGACGCCAGCCGCTGCACCTGATCGGCCACGCTGCGCAACCCGTCGGCGAACTTCGCTTGGTCGTTGTTGGGCAGCGCGTCCAGCTTCTTCTGCACGTCCTGGTAGCCGTCGGCCGCCTTCTTCAGCTCGTCGACGGTGTCCTTCTGCAGGGTCGCGCCGTCGTCCACCTTGGGCGCGCCGGCCGCATCGACGGCGGCCGCGATGTCCTGGTTGGTCTTGGCCAGCTTCCCGATGTCCGTCGAGAGCCGCTTCTGCAGGTCGGCCGGGGCCTCGCCGGTCTTCACCTGGCCGGTGTCGGCGAGGGCGGTCTGCGCCTGGGCGATCGGGTCCTTGGCCGCGCCGCAGACGTTCGACGCCCAGGACTCCAGCTGCTTGCTGTTGTCGCTGCCACAGCCGACGGCGCCGAACGCGAGCAGCACGCCGAGGGCGGGTACGGCCAGCAGTCGCTTGTTCACCGGGAGAGGCCTTTCGGTTCGGTCGTCTTCGGTCGTCGAACCTACACGTCCGCCGTCCGGCCGCCGGTTCCCGGCTCCTCGACCCCGTACCCCCCCGCCCCGAACTCGAGGCCCCGGGCCATCCCGGGCCAAAAGTCAGGCGCGTTCCACCCGGATCGGATCGCCCGGCCGGACGGTGCGCAACACCTGGGAGTCCCCGTCCAGCGCGCCGAGGACGTTGCAGGGGCTGGCCAGTCGGCACTCGCCGTCACGCGAGATCGGGGTCGGCCCGTACGGGAGCGCGAGGCTGTCCCCGTCGGTCCAGAACGCGACCGTGCCCGGTTCGACGACCTGCTGGGCACCGTCCTCGCGCGGCATACTGACGGGCGTGCCGAAGTAGACCTCGTCACCCCAGGTGTTCGCCGTCGAGGCGATCGGCAGCGCGTTCCAGAGCGCTTCGGTGGTCGGTGTCGCCCGCAGCGTGGCGGTGGTCTGCCCGGCCGGCCACAGGATGCGAATCCGCATGTGCTTCCTCTTCCGCGACGAGTCCGATCGACGACGATCGGACCCGGTCGTGCCGGAAGCAGGGAACCGCCAGCCTCAACAACTTGTCAACGGGATCTCAGGAGTCGGGATCCCCGCAGTCGCGTCCTCGGCGGTCGGGCGGCGTCGGTCGGGGCGGCAGGTACCGGCGGCGCGGCGGCTTCAGACCGTCACGGAGGCGACCGGAACCGGCCAGCTCATCCGGATCACGCCACCGTCGCTGCCGTTGGTGACCTCGAGGTCCTCGACCAGGCCGGTGATCACGGCCAGGCCCAGGGTGTCGTCGTCCGGGTCGCCGCCCTCGGCGGCGCCCGACGTCGGGACGGCGGCAGGGCCGGCCTCGTCCTCGACCTCGATGAGGAAACGCTTCTCCTGGTCGGTCAGCGCCACCCGGATCGTGCCGCCGCCGCCACCGCGCTGGTGCAGGCCCACGGCGCGCGAACACGCCTCGCCGACCGCGAGCCGGACCTCGTCGAGCACCGACTCGTCGACACCGGCCCGTCTGGCGACGGCCGCGGCGACCAGCCGGGCCGTCCGCACGTGCTCGGGTAGCGCGCTGAATCGAAGTTCGACGGTTGCCATCTCTCCCCTTCGGGGTGCTCCGACTGGGGCCCGGCACACGACCCCTGGTGGGCCGGCCGGACCGGCCCGGGAACGGCCGGGCCGCGCCGGGGCCGCACAGGCCCCGGCGCTCCGGACGTGTGGAACGGCGGGCCGGCCACGGGGACCGGCCCGGACGCGTCAGTCGGTCGCGGCGACCGCGTCGTCCACCGAGGTGTGGATCGGGAAGACCTTGGTGAGGCCGGTGATCCGGAAAATCTTGAGGATGCGCTCCTGGTTGCAGACGAGGCGGAGCGAACCCTCGTGGGCACGCACCCGCTTCAGACCGCCGACCAGCACACCCAGGCCCGTCGAGTCGAGGAAGTCAACGCCCTCCATGTCGACGACGAGGTGGTACTTGCCGTCGTTGACGAGCTCGACCAGCTGCTCCCGCAGCTTCGGGGCGGTGTACACATCGATCTCGCCGCCTACCTCGACGACCGTACGATCGCCGACTGCGCGGGTCGACAGGGACAGGTCCACGGAACCTCCAGCACCTTGCCTTGCTACGTCATGTGCGATCCTCGGCCGGAAGGCCGCCACCGCATGGTCGCGAGCCTGGCGCGCCAAGCCAAACGCGTGGCAAGCCTCAGCGCTGCGACCCACGGCCGTACGGCCGTCACGGCCACATTCAACCACCTGCGACCATGGCCGCACGATGGCTTACGACGATTCTCCGTCACGCCGGTGACACACTGGGTCCTCATGCCGCCCCGACACAGCCTGCCCGAGGCACTGCTCACGACCCTGGCCACCAGCCGGGGGCGGTCCGACCGGCTCACCCATACGGAGCACCTTCCCGCCCGACCTGCACGTTATGCGCCCTGGCCCGAGTCGATCCGACCGGAGATCGTGTCCGCCGCGCGCGCCGTCGGCGTCGAACAGCCCTGGGCACACCAGGCAGAAGCGATGAACCTGGCCAAAACCGGTCAGACTGTGGTGATCGCCACAGGCACCGCGTCGGGCAAGTCGCTGGGCTACCTGGCTCCGGTCCTCAGCGATCTGCTGGAGGGCACGGAAGCCCGCAACGGCCGTGGCGCCACCGCGCTCTACCTGGCCCCGACCAAGGCGCTCGCCGCCGACCAGCGCCGCCGCGCCGCCGAACTCGCACCGCCGAGGGTCAGGGCCGCCCTGCACGACGGCGACACCCCGCCGGAGGAGCGCGAGTGGGTCCGCCAGTACGCGTCCTACGTGCTCACCAACCCGGACATGCTGCACCGGGGCATCCTGCCGGCGCACGCCCGCTGGTCCTCCTTCCTGAAGTCGCTGCGCTACGTGGTCGTCGACGAGTGCCACAGCTACCGGGGCGTGTTCGGTTCGCACGTCGCCCAGGTGCTCCGCCGGCTGCGCCGGATCTGCGCCCGCTACGGTTCGGCACCCACCTTCCTGCTCGCCTCCGCCACCACCGCCGATCCGGCCGCCACCGCCCGGCGCCTCACCGGCCTGCCCGCCGTGGCCGTCACCGAGGACGCCTCGCCGCGCGGGCCGATGGTCTTCGGCCTCTGGGAACCGCCACTGACCGAGAACGTCGGCGAACACGGCGCGCCGGTGCGCCGCACCGCCACCGCCGAGGCCGCCCACCTGCTGACCGACCTGGTCGAGCAGCAGACCCGGACGGTGGTGTTCGTCCGCTCCCGGCGCGCCGCCGAGCTGGTCGCCCTCCAGACCCAGGACCAGCTCGGCCGTCCGCTCGCCGACCGGGTCGCCGCCTACCGCGGCGGCTACCTCGCCGACGAACGCCGGGCCCTGGAGCGCGCGCTGCACTCCGGTCGGCTGCTGGGCCTCGCGTCCACCTCCGCTCTCGAGCTCGGAGTCGACATCTCCGGTCTCGACGCCGTCCTGATGGCCGGCTACCCCGGCACCCGGGCCTCGCTCTGGCAGCAGGCGGGCCGGGCGGGCCGCGAGGCCCAGGGAGCGCTGGCCGTGCTGATCGCCCGGGACGACCCGCTGGACACCTACCTGGTGCACCACCCGGAGGCCCTGTTCGCGGCGCCCGTCGAGGCCACCGTGCTCGATCCCGACAACCCGCACGTGCTCGCCCCGCACCTGTGCGCGGCCGCCGCCGAGCTTCCGCTCACCGCCGCCGACCTGGAGCTGTTCGGCCCCTCCACCGCGCCGCTGCTACCGGTCCTGGAACGGCGCGGCCTGCTGCGCCGCCGCGCCGACGGATCCTGGTACTGGACCCGCCGGGAACGCGCCGCCGACGCCGTCGACCTGCGCGGCAGCGGCGGCAGCCCGGTGCAGATCGTCGAGGCGGACACCGGCCGACTGCTCGGCACGGTGGACGCCGCAGCCGCCCACACCACCGTTCACACCGGGGCCGTGCACCTCCACCAGGGCCGCACCTACCTGGTCCGGGAACTCGACCTGGAGAACTCGGTCGCCCTGGTCGAACCGGCCGACCCGCCGTACACCACGGCCGCCCGCGACATCACCTCCATCTCCGTCCTCGACACCGACACCACCGTCCCCTGGGGCGAGGGCCGGCTCAGCTTCGGTTCGGTGGAGGTGGTCAACCAGGTGGTCGGCTACCTCCGGAAGCGGATCTCCACCGGGGAGATCATGGGCGAGAGCAAGCTCGACCTGCCGCCCCGCACGCTGCGCACCCGGGCGGTCTGGTGGACCGTCACCGAGGACCAGCTGCTCGACGCGGACCTCCCGCTCGACCAGCTGCCCGGCGCGGCCCACGCCGCCGAGCACGCCTCGATCGGCCTGCTGCCGCTGTTCGCCACCTGCGACCGGTGGGACATCGGCGGTGTCTCCGTCCCGCTGCACCCCGACACCGGGTTGCCCACCGTGTTCGTCTACGACGGCCATCCGGGCGGGGCCGGCTTCGCCGAGCGCGGTTTCCAGCGGGCCTTCGAATGGCTGACCGCCACCCGGGCAGCGATCGCCTCCTGCGAGTGCGAGCGCGGCTGCCCGTCCTGCGTCCAGTCGCCCAAGTGCGGCAACGGGAACGACCCGCTGGACAAGGCGGCGGCCGTCCTGCTGCTGGACGTGCTGCTGGCCGGAGCACCCGAGGCGGAGGCCGAGCCCGGTCCGGACGGCGGTGCGCCCGGCCCAAACGGTGCACCCGCCCCCGAGGGCGGATCCGGTCCGGACGGCGGTGCGCCGACCGGCTCGTGAGGGGCCGCCGTCGCACCGCCCGGAGAGTCACCCAGGCCGTCCTCGGCGACCGTGACCGGCGCCCGGGCCGGTCCGGCCCGGGCCCTCGCCCGCGCCGGTCCCACCGGCAGCCGCGCCGGGAGCCCGCCGACCGGCACCTCGGTGACCACCTCGACGGCGTCCGCCGTCCGGTCAACCGCGCAGGAGACCAGGCCGGCACCCTGCGCGGCAGCGATCCCCGCAGCCCGACCGCAGCCGCCGTCCGCGTCCAGCAGCAACCGGTCCGCCGCCGCGAGGGCCGCCAGATCGGCGGCGGACTCGGCCCGGTGCCGGGCAGCGACCACCGCACCCAGCGCGATCGTCGCGGCGAAGACCGCCACACCCAGCATCGCCAGCGCGAGCGACCACACCGTCGCCGAGCCCGCATCCGGCCCCCGGCCGGCTCCGGAGACGGTCCGAGCCGCCCGGGCCCGCACCAGCCGCTCCACCGCCCGACCAGCGCTCCTCAGCCGCGCCATGCACCACCACCTCCTCCTCACCGCCCTCATCCCGCAGGCCCGGCAGGCCCGGTGGCCCGGCAGCCCACCTCCCGCGCAGCCGCGCGCGCCCACCGCCCCCGCTACGGCCGGGCCGCCGCCCGGTGCCCTCTCGTCTCACTGCATCTCGCCTCGCCGGCTCAGGAGGTACGCGCAGCGCCACCTCCCGCCCCGCTTCCCAGCACGTCCTCCCGAGCCGCCACCGCCCGCGCGGCGAGCCGCACGTTGAGCAGACCGCTGAGCCTGCCGGGTCCCGCGCAGGGAGCGTCCACGTCCACCCGCACCGTGTCCGCCGCGACCACGAGCCGGATCTCCGCCCCCGGCGGGGCGGCCACTCGGGCGAGTTCCGCGGCGTCCGCCTCACCACGAGCGGCCGCTCGGGCACCGATCCGAGCCGCGTCCACGCAGCGGATCTGCGCGGCCGCCACGAGCACGCCCCAGATCAGCATCGCCGCGAGCAGGACGAGCGCGGGCAGGGCCACCGCCGTCTCCGCCGTGACGAAGCCTCCGTCGGAGCGTCGGCTCGGTCGCAGCGACCACGGCGGTGCACCGCTGTCCGCCGTCCTACGTGGCATGGAACGCGCGTTCCAGCATGTCGGTCAGCGCTCCGGTGATGGTCGCGCTGGTCACCACCTTGTACAGCCCGGCGGCGAAGGCGCAGGCGCCCAACGTTCCGACGGCGTACTCGGCCGTGGTCATCCCGGCGTCCGACCGGCGCCGTCGCCGGGGCGCCAAGCGCGCCCACCCGGCCGCCCAGCGGCTCTTCCGCCGCCAGCTGCCCAGCAACTGCCGGATCGGTCGCCCGGCACCGGGCCTGATCGCGATCACTGCGGTCATCAATCTCTCCTGTCCGTTCCGTTCCTCGACCCCGGCGGATCCGGAGCCGGCGTTCCCTCACATTGCTTGCGTGAAGCGGCCGGTGAGGCCGATCACCACCGGCACCACCCCGATCAGGACGAAGGCCGGGAGGAAGCAGAGCCCGAGCGGTGCAGTGGCGAGCACGGCGGCCCTGCGGACCCTCGCGTGGGCCGCCCGGGCGGTGGCCGTCCGCTGCGCCTGGGCCAGCCCGATCAGCGGTTCGGCTGCGGGCGCCCCGCTGAGGCTCGCCCTGACCAGGCAGCGCCCGAGCGGGGCCAGCGCGGGGTGCTGCTCGCCCAACCGGTTCCAACTCAATTCCGGCGGAGCCCCCAGAGCGAGTTCGGCCCCGATCGCCACCAACCGCGGCCCCAGCGGCGCGCCCACGCTCCGACCCACCGCCGACACCGCCGCCGAGGGCAGCGCCGCCGAGCTGAGGCAGGCCGCCAACAGCTCGGTCGTCAGAGGGAGTTGCCTGGCCAGCAGCTCCTCCTCGCGAGCCGCCCGGAGCTCCGTCGAAGACTTCGCGCGGGCCGACCACCGGTGGACGGCCACTGCTGCCAGCACGCCGATCACCGCCCCGACGAGGCCGCCGAACAGCAACGCCACGGTCAGCCCGGCGCCGACCGCCGGCACCACGCGCCGACCCGGCCCAACGCGCCACCGCCACAGCGATGTTCGCTTCCGCGCGTCCTCCCGCCCCGACGCCCGGACGAACGCCCGCCGACTGACCCGGCCCCGTGACAACCCCGTCACGAGCACCGCCAGCACTGCCACCGCCACCACCGCCCCTGCCACAGCCACTGGCTCCACCGGCACCGCAAGCGGTCCCGGCACCGGCCTCGGCATCGCCCTCGCGAGGGCGGCAGCCGCCCATGCATGTCCCCTCATCACCGGGCCTCCGCTCCCCCACCGAGCGCCCGCCGCCTCGAGGCGCTCGCCGAGGGCTCCCGGGGGCCCCGCATCCGCATGAGCCCTCGGCGTGCACCGCCGCGCTCCCACACCTCCGCGGCCGGAGGACCACTGCCAGGGGTCCGTAGCGGCTCCAGTGCGCCCCGGCCCGCCGCCCGGACAATGCGATCCGTCCAGAGCACACCGAGCCCCTCCAGGGCCACTCCCACCGCGAGGCAGCCCAGCCCCGCCGAGGTGTGCAGCAGCACGTCCACCGGACGGGCGCCGATCGCGGCGCCCAGCAACAGCCCCGCACCCGGCAGGGCGGCCAGGACGGCGATCGTCGTCCTGGGCCCGGCCAGCTCCCCCGCGATCTCCTCCGCCAGCGCCCGTTCGGCGCGCAGCGCCTCCGCGACCCGGTCCAGAGCGGCGGCCAGCCCCGAGCCGCCGTCGGAGGCGACCCGCCAGCAGGCCGCCATGGCCGCCGCCCCACTGCCGCCCGGCAACGCGGCCAGCAGCAGGAGCGCAGCGGGGACGTCGCCGCCGTAGCGGCCGGCCGCCAGCCGGGCGACCGGCTCCTCGCCGAGCCGACGCAGCCCGTCCGGGTCCACCGCGAGCCTGGCGGTGACGAGGTGGAGTGCCTGCTCAGGCGTCGAGCCGCCGCGCAACTCACCGGCCAGCGCGGCGCAGAGCTCCACCACGGCCGCCGCCCGCTGCCCCGCCTCCGCCGTCAGGCGCCGCCGGAGCCGCCATCTTCGCAGCGGCAGCACGGCCAGCCCGGCCGCGAGCACCGGCACCGGCGACGAGGCGGCCTGCCCGGCGGCCACGCCGACCGGCAGGAGCAGCAGTTCGGGCGCCAGAAGCTCCGGGAGCCGTCCGCGCAGTCGCCCGGTCGGCTCCGGGGCCGGCCCGCGCACCGGAGGACCGCTGCCTGCCAGCACCAGCCGGGACCGCCGGCCGCCCGGCAGCTGCTCCTGCACGGCCCGCCACGCGGCGACGGCCACCAGGCACAGCACCGCCGTCCACCAGAGCGCCAGTTGGTCCCGCATCACCTCACCACCTCCCATGTCATCGCCCTCCTCCTCGCCACGTCCCGAGCAGCGCCAGCGCGGTCAGGGCGCAGCCGCTGAGCAGTCCGACGAAGCCGAGTTCCACCCACCGCAGCTCCCGCGCCGCCTCACCGGCCGACACCGCCGCCGCCACGATCGCCACCGCACTCACGACGGCCCCGATCCGGGCGGCGCTGCCGCGCCCGACGTCGGTCCTGGCGCCGTTCCTGACGCCACGCCCGACGCGCCTCCCGGCGCCACGCCCGGCGCGCCTCCCAGCGCCACCCCGCGCGCCGCCAGCAGTCCCACGAGCCGTTCCCAGCCCGCGCCGGTCACCAGCCCGCCGGTTGCCGGGAAGGCCACCGCCGGGATGGTGACGGCCAACCCGTCACGGTCCCCGGCCAGCGTGTGGACCTCCGCCACCCGGCGCCGCCCCGAGCCCGGGTCCCGGACCAGGTGGACCACCACGTCGAGTGCCGCCCGCAGTTGGCTGTGCAGCGCCGGCCGGTCGAGCCCGGCGAGCGAGCCCAGCGCCTCCAGCCGGACCGGCACGTCCGCCGCCGTGTTGGCGTGGACCGTTCCGCAGCCGCCCTCGTGACCGGTGTTGAGCGCCGCCAGCAGGTCCGACACCTCGGCCCCGCGCACCTCGCCGATGACCAGGCGGTCCGGCCGCATCCTCAGCGCCTGCCGGACGAGGTCCCGCAGGGTGAACTCGCCCAGCCCCTCCTGGTTCGGCGGTCTGCTCTGCAACCGCACGACGTGGGGGTGGGCCGGTCGAAGTTCGGCGGAGTCCTCGGCGACCACGATCCGCTCGTCCGACCCGACCAGTCCGAGCAGCGCCGCGAGCAGCGTGGTCTTGCCCGATCCCGTCCCGCCGGAGACCAGGACGGACAGCCGCGCCCGCACGATGCCCGCCAGGAGGTCGGCGCCCTCCGGCGGCAGTGCCCCGCCCGCCACCAGCTCGTCGAGCGTGAACGGCCGGGGCCGGCACACCCGCAGCGAGATGTGCGTGCAGCCGGCCGCGATCGGCGGCAGCACCGCGTGCAGTCTGGTGCCGTCCGGCAGGCGGGCGTCCACCCACGGCCGCGCGTCGTCCAGGCGCCGCCCGGCGGCGGTGGCCATCCGGTGGGCCAGCCGCCGCACCGCCTCGGCGTCGGCGAAGCGGACCCCGGTGGCCCGGTGCAGGCCGCCGCCACGGTCGACCCACACCTCGTCCGGACCGTTCACCAGCACGTCGGTGACGTCCGGCGTCGCCAACAGCCGGTCCAGCGGGCCCGCACCCACCAGTTCGGCGCGCAGCGAGCGCACGGTGTCCAGCACCTCGTCACCACCGAGCGGTGGCCGGGAGGCCCGCAGCACCGCCGCGACCGAGCCCGCCGTGGGGGCGGCCCCGGATTCGGCCAGCCGCAGCCGGACCGCGTCCACCAGCTCCGCCGTCCGCTCCTCGCGGGCCGTCCGGCCGTACGGGCAGGGCCCGTGTCCGGCCCGGGGCGGCCCCCCAGGGGGCGGCACGCTCCTGAGCGGACGGTGCTCCAGCGCACCGTCGCCCGCGCCCGGGGCGCCACCCCGGGGACCTGTCCTGCGCAGACGGACCATCAGTACACACCTCCTCCGACCGCCGGCACCGGCGGCAGTACCCGGTTCAGGAAGGCCGCGCAGAAGCGCGCGAGCGGGCCGTTCTCCCGGAGGCCGGGCGGAACGCCGTTCTCGACGTCCTCGGCCAGGCCCGGCTCCGGCTCCAGCTCTCCGGCCAGCTCCAGTCGCAGCCCGCGGGCGATCCGGTGTGCCGGGAGCCCGCCGGCCCGGACCGGCCGGACCACCGCCCGGACGTCCCCGATCCGCATCCGGGCCGCCGCGGCCACCCGGTCGGCGGCCGCCACCGCGCGCAGTTCGGCGGGGACGACCAGCAGCGCCAGGTCGGACTGCTCCAGCGCCTGTCCTGCGGCCGCGTCGAGGTGGCGCGGAACGTCGACCACCACCAGGCCGCCGCGTCGCCGGGAGGCGGCCAGCACGCTGCGCATGGCCTCCGCCGGCACCGTCAGGGTGTCTCCCCGGTCCCAGGAGAGGCAGGACAGCGCGGAGAGCCGTTTGAGGGCCGGTAGGGCCCGGGCCAACTCGGCCCCGCTGACCCGTCCACGCGAACCGGCGAGGTCGGGCCAGCGCAGTCCGCGGGCCGTCTCGCCGCCGAGCAGGATGTCCAGGCCCCCGCCGAGCGGATCGCCGTCGATGAGCATGGTCCGCCGGCCCGTGCGCGCGGCGGCGACCGCGAGGGCACAGGCCAGGGTCGACGCCCCGGCGCCGCCTCGTCCGCCGATGACGGCGACGGTGGCCGCGGGGCAGCCGGCGCCCTCGGCCGCGTCGGCGATCCGGTCGAGCAGCCAGGCTTCGGCGTCGGGAAGGAACAGCACGTGTTCGGCGCCGAGTTGGACGGCTCGGACCCATACCCCGGGATCATCGAGGTCCAGGCCGAGCAGGAGGACCCCGCCGCGCCGGCTCAGGCCCGCGCAGCGTTCGGACTGGTCGTCCCCGACCAGGACCAGCGGGGCGCCCTCCCACAGTTCGCGCGGCGGTGGTGCACCGCGGATCAGCCGCGGCTCGGTGCCCGCTGCCGCGCAGAGCCGCAGCAGGTGCTCGGCCAGGCCCTCGTCCTCGGTGACGACGAGCGGCCCGGCGGCCGCCGGGTCCTCGGCGGTGACGTGGTCGGCGATCGGCGTCGACATGGTGCTCTCTCCCCTCTGCGCCGCCGACCACAGGGGCCGGGGCGCGCGTCGGACGGTGCCGGCGGACGGCCGCTCGGCAGACCTCCGGAGAGGAAGGGGATGAGGCTCTGCCCGGCGACCGCCGCCGACCATCACGGTGGGGGGGAGATCCGGATTACGTCATCCGCGTTCCGATTGCCTGTGGATAACTCGGGGGCTGTGGATGAAAACGTTCACCCGGGCGGGGGGCTATTCGGCGAGGAATTGACGAAAGGGGGTCACCGAGATGAACCGGCCGATCACTCACCCCCCGGCCGAGCACTCCTCCAGGCAGCCGGTCTCCGCCTTCCGCACCCCACCGGACCGGTTCGGCGGGCACCGGTCGGGCGCGGGCCGCACGGGCGGCTCGGCATGAGCAACCAGCAACGCAGAGTGACGAAAGGTGGGGGATGGACCAGGCTGTCGACACCCCCCGTACACCGTCGGCGGGGCGGTCGCGTCAGCCGCCGCGAGAGGCCTTCAAGCCCCGAAAATGGCCCCGGACGTGCGACGACCCCCGCCGGGGGGGGAGAGCGGGGGTCGTCTATCCACAGCCCGACTCGGGGGGGAGGAGCCGGACCGGGTTAGCACGGTCGCGAACGATCCGTGACTTCCATGGTGTACCCGAGCGGCCAGAAACACAAACCCGCACGCCCGCGAGTACGCCGAATGGCGGGGTGTTTTGCGGCTCCCTCTATCCTCGGTTCCCGTGGACACCACCGAGAACGCCGACGACCACGCCGACGAGTCCCAGGACGAGACCACCGGGCCCGAGGAGCGCGGCGTGCCCGCCCGTCCCCGGCCGAGCGGACCGCGCACGGCCGCCTTCTTCGACCTCGACAAGACCATCATCGCGAAGTCGAGCGCGTTGGCCTTCAGCCGGCCGTTCTACCAAGGCGGCCTGATCAACCGTCGGGCCGTCCTGCGCAGCGCGTACGCGCAGTTCGTCTTCCTGGTCGGCGGCGCGGACCACGACCAGATGGAGAAGATGCGCGAGTACCTCTCCGCCCTGACCCGGGGCTGGAACGTCCAGCAGGTCCGCGAGATCGTCGCCGAGACCCTGCACAACCTGATCGACCCGATCATCTACGACGAGGCCGCCTCGCTCATCGAGCAGCACCACGCGGCCGGCCGGGACGTGGTGATCGTCAGCAGCTCCGGCTCCGAGGTGGTCGAGCCGATCGGCGAGTTGCTCGGCGCGGACCACGTGATCGCCACCAGGCTCAAGGTCGAGGACGGCTGCTACACCGGCGAGATCGAGTACTACGCCTACGCCGAGAACAAGGCCGCCGCCATCCGGGAGCTGGCCCGGACGGAGGGCTACGACCTGGCCGAGTCGTACGCCTACAGCGACTCGTCGACCGACCTGCCGCTGCTGGAGGCCGTCGGGCACCCCTCGGCCGTCAACCCCGACCGCGCGCTGCGCAAGGAGGCGCAGGCACGGGAGTGGCCCGTGCTGGTCTTCGACCGGCCGGTAAAACTGCGGCGCCGGCTGCCCGAGTTCTCCGCGCCGAGCGGTTCGGTGCTGACCGCGGTGGCGGTCGGGACGGCGTTGGTGACCGGCGCGGTCATCTGGTACCTGGCGCGGCGGCGGCGCCCCGTCGCCTGAGGCCTCGGACCGGCCCGGGAACACCGATCGGGCCGAAACGGGCAATCAGCACAGACTTCTCGATTCGGGTTCCCCTTTCGGCCGAAACGCGATACAAATGAAGCACGGCCCGCGAGACCCGGTCAGGACCGAAGAGGTCAAACCGACAACGCAGTTCAGGCCCCACGGACCGCGCGTACAGATATCCGGGCACCCACATGCAGCCGACCCGCTGTCGGGCCGCCGGACCAGACGAACGGGCAGGATCCCCGTCTGGTCGGCACTTCCGGTGCATGCTTGGTCACCCGGTGTCTGCACCAGCGGCGGCACCATGCAGGATCAGGTGCCGCCGCATCCACGTGTCCGCAGGCGCCCTCTGTGTGTCCGCGCGCGCCCCGCTCAGGCCATCCCGCGCTGCATCGCCTCGCAGACCGCCGTGCTCTCCCGCACCCCGAGCCGCAGGGCCCGGCCGCAGTGGTGGATCCAGGCCGCCATGCCCTCCGGCGTGCCCCCCAGGTAGCCGGCGAGGGCCCTCCGGTAGGTGTCGGTGCCCAGTTCCGCCAGGCCGACCTCGGCCGGGCAGATCGACTTCGGGTCGAGGCCCTCGGCGATCAGCACGATCCGCTGGGCGGCCCGCGCGATCACCCCGTTGTACGCGCCGAACGGCCGCAGGGCGAGGAGTTCGCCGTGCACCACGGCGGCGACCACCAGGGCGGGCGTCCCCACGCCCTGGCCCTCGGCGCGGGCCACCAGGAGCCGGGAGAGCTGGTCCAGCCGGGCCGCGACCTCCTCCGCGCCCGGCGCGGGGGGCAGCGCGGGCAGCGGTCCGTCCGCGGCGTCCACCTCGACGCTGTCCACCGGCTTGAGCTCCAGCGGGAACAGCTCCTCGGCCCGCTCCCCCGCCCGCCGCGGCCGACCGGCCGCCGGGTCGGCGTCGCCGACCGCGAGCAGGTGCAACCGGGCCAGCACCTGGAGCGGCGAGTGCCGCCAGACGCTCAGCAGCTGGCCGGCCTCGGCGGTGATCCGCAGGGCCGCACCGACCGTGCGGGCTTCGTCGTCCGCGCCGAAGTCGGTGCGCCGCCGGACCTCCTCCAGCGGCCAGTCGGCCCCCGCGACGGCCGCGGACGCGCGGGCGCCGCGCAGCGCGGACTCGGAGGTGACCTCGGCCGCGCGGCGCCGCATCACCCGGTGGCCGTAGAGCCGGTCGACGGCCTTGCGCACCTCGGCGACCGCGTCGGGGACCCCGGGAAGCTGGGCCAGCGGGGCGAGGGGATCTGTTCCAGTGCTCACCTACCCGAGAGTAATGAACGGGTCGCCCCTCCCGGAACAGCAACCCCGCATCACCCGTTAGAGGCAATCCTCACTTCCCTCCTCCGCCGGAGCCCAAACCTTGGCTAGCATGGCCACTATCGGAGACGATAACGATTTCCAATAGAGGCGCAGTCGCAACAGCCTCGCCCTCGAGCACCCGGCCCGCCGCAGGGCCCAGAGCGAAAGCCGGAGCCCCAGATGAAGATCGCCTTCGTCGGCAAGGGCGGCAGCGGGAAGACCACGCTGTCCGCACTGTTCATCCGCCACCTGGCCGCCGTCGGCCGGCCGGTCATCGCCGTCGACGCCGACATCAACCAGCACCTCGGCCCCGCACTCGGCCTGACAGATGCCCAGGCGGCCGCGCTGCCCTCGCTCGGGGCGCACCTGCCGGAGATCAAGGAGTACCTGCGCGGCAGCAACCCGCGGATCCGCTCGGCCGACGAGATGATCAAGACCACGCCGCCCGGCCGCGGTTCGCGCCTGCTGCGGATCGTCGAGGAGAACCCGGTCTACGCCTCCTGCGCCCGCCCGATCGCGCTGGACGAGGGCTCGGTCCGGCTGCTGGCGACCGGCGCCTTCACCGAGGAGGACCTCGGGGTGGCCTGCTACCACTCCAAGGTCGGCGCGGTGGAGCTGCTGCTCAACCACCTGGTGGACGGCCCGGACGAGTACCTGGTCACCGACATGACCGCGGGCTCCGACTCCTTCGCCTCCGGCCTCTTCACCCGCTTCGACCTCACCTTCCTGGTGGCCGAGCCGACCCGCAAGGGCGTCTCCGTCTACCGCCAGTACCGGGACTACGCCCGGGACTTCGGCGTGCAGCTGCGGGTGATCGGCAACAAGGTGCAGGGCCCCGACGACCTGGCCTTCCTGCGCCGCGAGGTCGGCGACGACCTGCTCACCACCTTCGGGCAGTCCGACTGGGTGCGCCGCCTGGAGCAGGGGGCCGAGCCCCCGCTGAAGTCGCTGGAGCCGGCCAACCGGGCCGTGCTGGCGCAGTTGCAGACCGAGGCCGAGGCGGCGTACGGGCGACGCGACCCGCGGCGGTACTCCGAGCAGGCGGCGCTCTTCCACCGGCGCAACGCGGAGAGTTGGGCCAACGCCAAGGTCGGCGTCGACCTCGCGACCCAGGTGGACGAGGACTTCGTGCTGGGCGAGTGCACGGACGGCTTCGCGGACGGCTTGACGGACGGGTTCGCGGCGGGCGGCGGGCGGGCCACACCGGCGGGGGTCACCGCCTGACGCCGCCACGAACCGAACGGGCCGCCGCCCTCCCCTCCCGGGAGGACGGCGGCCCGTTCCCCATGTCGGCCCCGCGGCGCCACCAGCAGATTCCCGCCCGTTCGGACACCACCCAATGGGGTGAATCAGGGGATTTCGGCTTCCCACCGGGAAGGACGTCGTGCAAAGCTTTCATTACTCTCGGTTTACCGAGCCTTGACGGTCCGTCCCCACGGCCCTCGGTGAGACATCCCGCAGCTCGCCCAGGCGCCTGGCGGACCTGATGGTCGACGCCGGCCGGTGACACCCACATTCCCCGCCGCGCCCACGCCATCCCGCCACACCGTCGCGACCCACGACAGCCGATCCGCTCCGGAGCCCCACCCCGGACTCACCGCCGGACCTGACTGCGTTCGTTCCCCCGGACAGACGGGAAGACAATGACCCTCGACATCTCCAGCGCCCCCATCGCCTCCGACACCACCGACCACGCGCCACCGGGCCCAGAACCCAGATCGCACTGGATCCAGGACCTCTCCGCCTCGCTGGTGGTCTTCCTGATCGCCGTGCCGTTCTCACTCGGCATCGCGCTGGCCACCGGCGCGCCGCTCACCGCCGGGCTCGCCGCGGCGGCCGTCGGCGGCATCGTGGTCGGGCTGTTCGGCGGCACCCCGCTCCAGGTCAGCGGCCCCTCGGCCGCGCTGACCGTGATCACCGCCGGGCTGATCGGTCAGTACGGCTGGCAGGCCACCTGCGCCGTCACCGTCGCCGCCGGACTGCTCCAATTCCTGCTCGGCGTACGCCGGGTGGCCAGGACGGCGCTCGCCGTCTCGCCCGCCATCGTGCACGGCATGCTGGCCGGGGTCGGACTCACCATCGCCATCGCCCAGCTGCACGTCGTCCTCGGAGGTTCCCCGCAGAGCTCCGCTATCGCCAACATCCTGGCGCTGCCGGGTCAGTTGGCCGGACCGCATCCGCCGGCGCTGCTCGTCGGCATGGTGACCATGGTCGTGCTGCTGGGCTGGCCCAGGCTCGGCCGACTCCCCGGTCGTGCGGGTGAGCTGGGTCGTCGGCTGAGCAAGGTGCCGGGTCCGCTGGCCGCCGTCGCCGTCGCCACCGCGCTCGCCCTCGCCCTGGGGCTGCGGCTCGCCCACATCGAACTGCCCGCCTGGCAGCCGCAGTCGCTCGTGCCCGCGCTGCCGCACGGTTCGCCCTCCGCCGTGCTCGCCGCCGTCCTGACCGTCACCGCCGTCGCGAGCGTGGAGTCACTGCTGTCCGCCGTCGCCGTCGACCGGATGTCCCAGCGCACCGGAGACCTCGACCGCGAGCTGCGCGGGCAGGGCCTCGCCAACATGGTCAGTGGCCTGGTCGGCGGACTGCCGATCGCGGGCGGCGCCGTGCGCAGCACCGCCAACGTCCGGGCCGGCGGGCGGACCAAGTGGTCCTCCGTGCTGCACGGCGTCTGGGTCCTGGCCGCGGCCCTCGCGCTGACCGGCGGACTGCGCCGGATCCCGCTGGCGGCACTGGCCGCACTGGTGCTCGTGGTCGGGCTGCAGATGGTGAGCTTCGCCCACATCCGCAAGGTGCACCGGCACCGGGAGTTCCCGGTCTACCTGATCACGCTGCTCGCCGTGGTCGCCTTCGGGGTCCTGTGGGGCGTCGGGCTCGGCGCGGGCACCGCCGTGCTGCTCGCGCTCTACCGGCTGACCCGCGCCCACGTGGACGTCGAGACCCACCCGGACGGCTCGGTCACCGTACGGACCCACGGACCGCTCACCTTCACCGCCGTACCCCGGTTGAGCCGGGCGCTGGCCTCGATCCCCGCGGACGCCGAGGTCGCCGTGGTGCACGACGGCTCCTTCCTGGACCACGCCGCGTACGAGACGCTGCACAGCTGGCGGGCGGGGCACCAGGCCACCGGCGGGCAGGTCTCGATGGTGACGCGGCGCCGGGAGGACGAGGTGCTCGACCCCGACGGCACGGTCCGCGCGGGCAGTTCACCCGGTCCGCACCGCTGCCGCGCCTGGACGCCCTGGGTCGGCCACCACTGCATCGAGCAGCAGGAGGACCCGCACGGCCGGCTGCTGGACGGCGTCCGGGTGTTCCAGCAGCACACCGCCCCGCTGATCCGGCCCGAACTCGCCCGGCTGGCCCGGGAGGGGCAGACACCCTCCCAGCTCTTCCTGACCTGCGCGGACTCCCGGATGGTCACCAGCATGATCACCAACAGCGGCCCGGGCGACCTGTTCACGGTCCGCAACGTGGGCAACCTGGTGCCGGCCCCCTTCGAGCCGGGCGCGGCCGACGACTCGGTGGCTGCCGCGGTGCAGTACGCGGTCGAGGCGCTGGAGGTGCGCTCGATCACGGTCTGCGGCCACTCCGGCTGCGGCGCGATGAAGGCCCTGCTGGACGGAGTGCACGAGCGCCCCGGTCCGCCCACCCCGCTGGCCCGCTGGCTGCGCAACGGCCGCGGCTCGCTGGACCGGCTCCGCCGGGCCCCGGCCGAGTTCGCCGACCGGCCGGTGGTGGACCTCGCGGAGCAGCTCTGCATCACCAATGTCGTGCAGCAGCTGGACCAGCTGATGGCCAACCCCGCGGTGGAGCGCAGGGTCGAGGAGGGCACGCTGCGGCTGGTCGGGATGTACTTCGACTTCGCCACCGCCCAGGCCTACGTCCTGGACCGCGCCACCAGGACGTTCAGCCCGGTCGAGGCGCGCAGCGAGGCCGGGGTCGGCGCCCGTGCCGAGGCCGGGGTCGGAGCCCGCGCCGAGGCCGGGGTCGGAGCCCGCGCCGAGGCCAGGACCGAGAACGGCGCCGAGGCCCGTACGACGGCCCCCGCCGACACCCCGAGCGAGCCCCGGCGCGACGCCCTGGGCGACGCCCCGGTCGGCGATCCCCCCGGCACCGGGGCCGACCCTGACGGCGTTTCGGCCGAACGGGTGAGAAAGGACGACCGGGTCGCGGCCGAGGGCAGCGAGGAGGGCCCTCAGCTGGCCGCTTGAGAGCCGGGCCCGTGTCCCCGCCGGGCGGGCCGGGGCACGGGCCCACCTGCCACTGTGCGTCCTGCCGCCCCGGCGCGGCGGGGCACAGAGTCTGCTGTTCGGTGATCGGTCAAAGGTCTACACCAATTCCCAAGAGCCTCTTGTCAACTGCCCCTCTCGCCTGGTGAGCTGTGCGCTGGGACACACGGGACAATCCCCACGCACGGGATCGCCCCAGATCATGACTCGATGAGGAGTGCGCGTTGAGCAACGAGAGCCTGGCCAACCTGCTCAAGGAGGAGCGGCGTTTCGCCCCGCCGGCAGAGCTCGCCGAAGCCGCCAACGTCACCGCGGCCGCGTACGCGCAGGCCTCCGAGGACCGTCTGGGCTTCTGGGCCGAGCAGGCCCGCCGCCTGACCTGGGCCGTCGAACCGACCGAGACGCTCGACTGGTCCAACCCGCCCTTCGCCAAGTGGTTCGCCGACGGCAAGCTCAACGTGGCCTACAACTGCGTCGACCGCCACGTCGAGAACGGCCTGGGCGACCGGGTCGCCATCCACTTCGAGGGCGAGCCCGGCGACAGCCGCTCGATCACCTACGCCCAGCTCAAGGACGAGGTTTCGCAGGCTGCCAACGCGCTGCTGGAGCTCGGTGTCCGCAAGGGCGACCGGGTGGCGGTCTACCTGCCGATGATCGCCGAGGCGGTCGTCGCGATCCTCGCCTGCGCCCGGATCGGCGCCACCCACTCGGTGGTCTTCGGCGGCTTCTCCGCCGACGCCGTCGCCTCCCGGATCCAGGACGCCCAGGCCAAGCTCGTCATCACCGCCGACGGCGGCTACCGCCGCGGCAAGGCCTCCGCCCTCAAGCCGGCCATTGACGAGGCGCTCACCAAGGTCGACGGCGTCGAGCACGTCCTGGTGATCCGCCGCACCGAGCAGGAGATCGCCTGGACCGAGGGCCGTGACGTCTGGTGGCACGAGATCACGGCGCGCCAGTCGACCGAGCACACCCCCGAGGCGCACGACGCCGAGCACCCGCTGTTCATCCTCTACACCTCGGGCACCACCGGTAAGCCCAAGGGCATCCTGCACACCTCCGGTGGCTACCTCACCCAGGCCAGCTACACCCACCACGCGGTCTTCGACCTCAAGCCGGAGACCGACGTCTACTGGTGCACCGCCGACATCGGCTGGGTCACCGGCCACTCGTACATCGTCTACGGTCCGCTCTCCAACGGCGCCACCCAGGTCATCTACGAGGGCACCCCGGACACCCCGCACCAGGGCCGCTTCTGGGAGATCGTCCAGAAGTACGGCGTGACGATCCTCTACACCGCGCCCACCGCGATCCGGACCTTCATGAAGTGGGGCGACGACATCCCCGCGAAGTTCGACCTGTCCTCGCTGCGCGTTCTGGGCAGCGTCGGCGAGCCGATCAACCCCGAGGCCTGGATCTGGTACCGCGAGCACATCGGCGGCGGGAAGTGCCCGATCGTCGACACCTGGTGGCAGACCGAGACCGGCGCCATCATGATCAGCCCGCTGCCGGGCGTCACCGAGACCAAGCCGGGATCCGCCCAGCGCGCCCTGCCGGGCATCGCGGCCACCGTCGTCGACGACAACGCCAACGAGGTCCCCAACGGCTCCGGCGGCTACCTGGTGCTCACCGAGCCGTGGCCGTCCATGCTCCGCACCATCTGGGGCGACGACCAGCGCTACATCGACACCTACTGGTCGCGCTTCGAGGGCCGCTACTTCGCCGGTGACGGCGCCAAGAAGGACGAGGACGGCGACATCTGGCTGCTCGGCCGGGTGGACGACGTCATGCTGGTCTCGGGCCACAACATCTCCACCACCGAGGTCGAGTCCGCCCTGGTGGGACACCCCTCGGTGGCCGAGTCCGCCGTGGTCGGCGCGGCCGACGCCACCACCGGCCAGGCCATCGTCGCCTTCGTGATCCTGCGCGGCGGCGTCACCGAGACCCCCGAACTGGTCGAGGAGCTGCGGGCACACGTCGGCCGCACGCTCGGCCCGATCGCCAAGCCGAAGCAGATCAAGGTGGTCGGCGAGCTGCCGAAGACCCGCTCCGGCAAGATCATGCGCCGCCTGCTGCGCGACATCGCCGAGGGACGCGAGGTCGGGGACACCACCACCCTCGCCGACAGTTCGGTGATGAGCCAGATCCAGGCCCAGCTGCCGCCGTCGGGTGGCAACAGCTGAGGCGTTGAGCTCCTGCGGAACAAGCCGTAGCAGCGACCGGGGCCCCGGGCGGACACCACCGCCCGGGGCCCCGCCGTCTCACGCGCCGGCCTCGTCGGTCCCCACCACCCTCCCGCCGCCCGCTTCCGTCGCCCGTTCCGTCGGCCACCGTCGGCTCCATCGCACTCCCGTCGCTCTCCCCCCGTCGCTCTCTCCTCACCTCGGCGTTACGCCCCCCGGCCGTTCACCCGACTGCGCGCGGCTGGGGCCGTCCGGGCGCCCGTCGGCCCCTCCCAAGGGTGCGGAAACCGGCCGGCAGGGCTTAAGTCCTTAATCAGGACGATCCGGAAGTCATCCCGGACGCCCCGTTAAGCTGTTAAGGACGCATCTAGATCCTTGAGCAGGAGTCCGGGCGTCACAGGGCGCGCCGGGAAGTCTGGTCGGCACTGCACCACCCGTGCATCCGTTGCCGCTCCCAGCCCCTCAGGAGGTCCCGCGTGACCGACCAGCCGCCCGTCCACGAGCCGACGCCCCTCCGCCGGCAGCTCCTCGGTCGGCTGCCCCTGCCCGAGCGCACCTTCATCACCGATGCCCTGCGCACCGAGACGGTCGGCGGCGTGCTGCTGCTGGCCGCCGCCGTGGTCGCGCTGATCTGGGCCAACGCCTGGCCGCACAGCTACGAGAGCGTGCTCGACCACACCGTCGGCCCGTCGGCCCCGCTCCACCTCGACCTCACCCTGGGCGACTGGGCCAAGGACGGCCTGCTGACGATCTTCTTCTTCGTGGCCGGCATCGAGCTCAAGCGCGAGTTCGTCGCGGGCGAGCTGCGCACCCCGAGCGCCGCGCTGCTACCGGTGGTCGCCGCCGTCTGCGGCGTCGCCCTGCCCGCGATCCTGTACTCCCTGGTCAACTCCGGCAGCGGCGGTCACCCGGGTGGCTGGGCCATTCCGACCGCCACGGACATCGCCTTCGCGCTGGGCGTACTGGCCGTGGTGGGCAGTCACCTGCCTTCGGCACTGCGGGCCTTCCTGCTCACCCTGGCCGTGGTCGACGACCTGATCGCGATCCTGATCATCGCGATCTTCTACAGCTCCGGCATCAAGTTCTGGGCGCTCGGTCTGGCCTTCGTCGGCCTGGTGCTGTTCTGGTTCCTGCACCGGCACGGGGTGAAGGGCTGGTACCTGTTCGTGCCGCTGGCTCTGGTGATCTGGGCGCTGATGCACGAGAGCGGTGTCCACGCCACGGTGGCGGGCGTCGCGATGGGCCTGATGCTGCGCTGCCACCGGGAGGGTGACGAGCAGGAGTCCCCCGGCGAGCACATCGAGCACCTGGTCCGTCCGCTTTCCGCCGGGCTGGCCGTCCCCGTGTTCGCGCTGTTCGCGGCCGGGGTGACGATCTCCGGTTCTACGCTGCGCGAGGTATTCACCCAGGCCGCCCCGCTCGGCATCGTGATCGGACTGCTGGTCGGCAAGACGGTGGGCATCTTCGGCGGCACCTGGCTGGCCGCCAGGTTCACCCGCGCCGAACTGAATCCGCAGCTCAAGTGGGCCGACATGTTCGCCGTCTCGGTGCTCGCCGGCATCGGATTCACCGTCTCGCTGCTGATCAGCGAACTGGCCTTCCAGGACGACCTCGCGCTCGCCGACCGCTGCAAGACCGCCGTGCTGGTCGGCTCGCTGCTCTGCGCGCTGCTCGCCACCGTGCTGCTCAAGCTGCGCAACCGGCACTACCGCGAACTGTGCGAGGAGGAGGACCGGGACACGGACGGCGACGGCGTGCCGGACGTGTACCAGGAGAGCCTCCACCACGGGAATCTCCGCCAGGGCGACGGCCACCACGGGGACGTCCGCCAGGGCGACGGCCCGGCCGGACGGGAGCGGGCCGCCGGCCCCGCCCGGCCCCGGCCCCGGCCCGGCGAGCGGCCCGGGACGGGAAACTGAACCTCCCGGCGGCTCGGCTCCGAGGCTCGGCTCCGAGGCCCGCTCCGAAGCTCGCTCCGAGGCCCTGCGAAGGCCTCGAACCACCTGCCGCAGCCGTGACACGTCCCTCCGGCGGGGCCCCGGAGTGGTGTCCGACTGACCGGTAAGGGCATGATTCTGAGCTGTCGACAACCCACTGACGCCCCCGGACCCCCACCGGCACCGGAACCGCACCCGCGACGGCGTCACGCCGCAACAGCCGCAGAGGAGAACCGCTGATGCCCACAGGAGCCGCAGACCCGTCCAGCAACGGCCGGGCGCCCTACGAGGGCGAGCGTTCGGTGGGACAGCTGTTCGCGGCGGCCACCGCCGACCTCACCGCACTGGTCCACGACGAGATCGCGCTCGCCAAGGCCGAGATCAAGGCGGACGTCAAGCGCGGTGTCTCCGGCGGCGTCTTCTTCGCCGTCGCCGGGGTGCTCGCCATGGCCGCGATCCCGATGGTGAGCATCGCGATCGCCTTCTTCTTCCACTGGCTGGGTGTGCCGCTGGGCTGGTCCTTCGTGCTCTCGGCCACCGTCCACCTCATCCTCGCGGCGCTGGTCGGGTTCGTGGCCTGGCGTTTCATCAAGAAGATCCAGAAGCCCGAGCGCACCATCGAGGGCGTCCAGAAGACCGCCGAGGTGCTGAAGAACGCCCGGCCGCGCCCGGCCACCCAGGAGGAGATCGACCGGGGCCTCGGCCGCATCCCGTAAACCGGTCGACGTCCCGTAACCGATCGGCGTCCACGTGACCGGCCATCGCTCCCGTAACCGGTGAGCGGCCCCGTAACCGACGGCGTCCCCCGTAACCGACGGCGTTCTCCGCAACCGACAGCGTTCGCCGTAACCGACAGCGTTCGCCGTAACCGATCAGCATCCCCCACAACCCCGCCGGACACGTACGCCGACCCGCCGACAGCGAGTGCCGGGCACGTGTCCGGCACACGGATGTGACACGCTCTCGGTATGCCGCTTGACCAGAAGCCCGCTGCCGCGCAGCCGTCCGCCGATTCCAGCCCCGAGCAGGCCCCGGAGCGGGACACCGCCGGACCTGGGAACGGCCCTGGGAACGGGCCTCGGAACGGCCCTGCGACGGGGCCTGGGACCGAAGAGCAGCCCGGACAGCAAGCCGTGCACCAGACCGGCCGGCACACCGCCACCGCCACCGCCACCGCCGGTGCTCCGGGATTCGGACGCCACGGCGGCGGCGTCACCGAGGAGCCGTGGAGCATCCGGCAGTCCGGTCCGTGGACGCACCGCGACCTCGCGGCCAACGGCGCCCGCTTCCACATCGCCGAGCTGGGCGCCGGTCCGCTGGTGCTGCTGGTGCACGGCTGGCCCGAGTACTGGTGGGCCTGGCGCCACCAGCTGACCGCGCTCGCCGAGGCCGGTTACCGCGCGGTGGCCCTCGACCTGCGCGGCATCGGCGGCAGCGACCGCACCCCGCGCGGCTACGACCCGGGCAACCTCGCCCTGGACATCACCGGCGTGATCCGCTCGCTCGGCGAACGCCGGGCGCACCTGGTCGGGCACGCCTCCGGCGGCACCCTGGCGTGGGTGGCGGCGGTGATGCGCCCGTCGGTGATCCAGAGCCTCACCGTGGTCTCCGCCGCCCACCCCCGGGACCTGCGCCGGGCGCTGCTGACCGACCGCAAGCAGATGGCCGCCTTCGAGCACGTGCTGGGCTTTCAGCGCCCCTGGATACCGGAACGCCGACTGGTGGCCGACGACGCCGCGCTGGTCGGCCGGTACCTGGAGGAGTGGACGGGGCCGACCAAGCTGGACGAGGCGGCCGTGCACGCGTACCGGCAGGCGATCCGGATCCCCAGCACCGCGCACTGCTCGATCGAGCCGTACCGCTGGCTGCTGCGCTCGATGGCCCGTCCCGACGGCATCCAGTTCGCGCGCCGGATGAAGAAGCCGATCACCGCGCCGACGCTGCAGGTCCAGGGCGCCGCGGACCCGGTCCTGCTGTCGCACACCGCGCTCGGCGGCGGCGAGTACGTGGCGGCTCCGTACCGCTGGCGGCTGATGCCGGGGGTCGGGCACTTCCCGCACGAGGAGGCGCCGGAGGACTTCACCGCCGAGCTGCTGGACTGGGTGGGTCGCCACAAGGAGTGATCGTCCGGGGTGGGTCGGGCCGGTCGGAGCGGGGGGCTCAGCGGCCCAACTCCGCTATTGTGACGCTCATATGACAAGCGCATAGGCCAACTTCGGCAAAGCCCGGGCGGTTACCCCCACCGGCCCACGGGCATCCATTCCGGTATGACCTGGATGCCCGATCGCGGTGGCGCCCCGCACGGCCGACGCCACAACAGCCCCCAGCGCTCCACGCCCCGCCCGGACCGGGCCGAGGACCTCGGCTTCGACGGTCTCGACGGCCACCGGCGCGGAGTGCAACGGCAGCTCGGCATCCCGCGCATCCTCGGCCGGCGCGCCCGGTGGGTGGGCGCACGACTGCGGCGCGAGACCTGAGGCCTCGCGCCGCTTCGTCCCGCCGAACGGTGGAGATCAGTTCACGATGGTCGGCGACAGCGCGGTGAACCAGAGCAGGACGAAGGTCGCCACCGACATGATCGGCACCAGCACCTTGGTCTCGACGCTGTTGCCGCTGCGCTTGATCAGCACGATCTCGTAGCGCTCCTTGTGCGGCCACAGCAGCGGCGCGCCCTTCTTGGTCAGGCAGTCGCCCAGCAGGTGCGCCAGCGTACCCAGCGCGACCGCGTACGGCAGCCAGCCGGGCGAGTTGGGCATCCACGTGTTCATCCCGAACGTGCCGAGCGCGGACAGGCCGATCACGGTGATCCACGCCTCGGGGCCGTTGCTCGGCGGGCAGAGCCGCAGGGCCCGGATCGCGAGCGCCAGCAGGAAGAACGTCAGCCCGAGGGTGAAGTAGCGGCCCAGGTACGTGATGCCGGCCCAGGTACCGGCGCCCATCAGCGCGACGAACAGCAGCGAGTGGGTGGCGTGCCGGTGGCCGCCGGAGGCCCAGGCCACGAAGCGGCAGAGCACCTTGGAGACCGGCCCGAGGAAGTTGGCGATCGAGCCGTCGTGGTGGTCGAGGTCCGGCAGCAGGGCCGCTCCGGCGCACAGCACCGTGCCCATCAGGATGTCCGCCGGCTCCAGCTTGGTGTGCAGCAGCAGCGGGGGCAGGAACGGGGCGGACGCCGCGTACAGCATCGCCCCGCTCACCGCGTGCGAATGACCCATCATCGGACTGCCACGACCTCCCCTTGAGCTCACTCCGGGACGGCGCCCGGTTGAGCCGAACGGGTGAGCGCGGCCGAGGCTACCAGGGCGGGCTGACGACCTGACGGATCTTGTGCCGGGTCAGCCGGCAGCGCGTCGGGCCGAGACCCCCGCACGACCGGCGACGCCGCTTCGGCCGACGTCAGGCCGCCCGGCCCACCGCCTCGGCCGACGTCAGAAGTTGCCGGCCCACCGCCTCGGCCGACGTCACAGCGCGCAGCCCTGGGTGTCCACCCGGGTGTTCGCGGTGCTGCCCGCCTGGGCGTCCTCGCGCACCTCCGCGGCGGTCAGCACGTACCCGGTGTCGGCGCTGTCCAGGGACTTGGCGAACACCACCCCGTACACCTGGCCGTCCGGCGTGAGCAGCGGCCCGCCGCTGTTGCCCTGGCGGACCAGCGAGCGCACCGAGTAGACGTCGCGCACCACCTGGCCGCGGTGGTAGATGTCCGGGCCGTTGGCCTGGATCCGGCCGCGGATGCGGGCCGGTTGGACGTTGAAGGCGCCGTTCTCGGGGAAGCCCGCGACGATCGCGCTGTCATTGGTCCTGGCCTCGCCCGCGAAGGTCAGCGGGGGCGCGTTCAGCTTGGGCACGTCCAGGACGGCGATGTCGCGTTGCCAGTCGTAGCGGACCACCGTGGCGTCGTACAGCTGGCCGACCCCGCCGATCTGCACGGTCGGCTCGTCGACGCCGCCGACCACGTGGGCGTTGGTCATCACCCGGTGCGGGGCGAAGACGAAGCCGCTGCCCTCCAGGGTCTTGCCGCACGAGGTCGCGGTGCCGACCACCTTGACCAGGCTCTGCCGGGCCCTGGCCACCGCCGCGCCGCCGGCCAGCGCCGGGTCGGGGGTGTCGACCTGGGTGATCGGCTCGTGCTCGAAGGGGTTGAAGACCTGCGGGAAGCCGTTGCGGGCGAGCACCTTGGAGAAGTCCGAGAACCAGTTCGGCGCGTCGTCGGGCAGCGCGTTCTGGACGCCGCCGAGGATCGCCGAGGACCGGACCTGCCGGGAGACCGTCGGCAGGGACGTCCCGGCCAGCGCGGAGCCGATCAGCCAGGCGACGAGCAGCATCGAGATCACGTTGACCACCGCGCCGCCGGACGCGTCCAGCACCCGGGTCGGGCGGCGGTCGATGTGCCCGCGCAGCTTCCAGCCGAAGTGCGCGGTGACCGCCTGGCCGATCGCGGCGAAGACGATCACCACCACGACGGCCACCACCGAGGACGCGGTGCCCGGGCTGAGCTGGTCGAGCAGCAGGGGCAGCAGTTGGACGGCCAGCAGGCCGCCGCCGAGGAAGCCGACGAGCGACAGGACGCCCACCACGAAGCCCTGCCGGTAGCCCGAAACGGCGAATCCGACGGCGGCGAGGACCAGCAGCACATCCAGGACGTTCACTCGGACACCCTCCCACGGTTGGCGGACCGACCGCGCCGACGGACCGTCACGGGGCCCCGGCGTCGCTGCCCGGCAGGGCGCGGGAGTGCTCGAGGTCGCCCTGGACCAGCGCGAGGGCGTCGTCGGAGAGGTCGACGACCCGGGACGGCTCCCACGGCAGCTCCAGGCCGCTGTGGTGCAGCACCCGGTCGATCACCCCGGCGGTGAACCCCCAGACCAGTCGCCCGGCGACAGCGAAGGCCGGCCCGACGTGCCCGGACGGGTGCCGCAGCCGGACCCGGTTCGCGGGGTCGGCGAGGTCGGCGATCGGCACCCGGAACACCGCGCCGGTCTCCGCCTGGTCCACCGGGTGCACCGGCGACTCCTCGCGCCACCAGCCGAGCACCGGGGTGACCACGAAACGGCTCACCGGGATGTACAGCCGGGGCAGCTCGGCGAAGACCTGCACCCCGGCCGGGTCCAGCCCGGTCTCCTCCCAGGCCTCGCGCAGCGCCGCCGCGATCGGGCCGGGGCCGTCCGGGTCGCCGTCTTCCGGGTCCAGCGCGCCACCGGGGAAGGACGGCTGGCCGGCGTGCGAACGCAGCGAGCGGGCCCGCTCGATCAGCAGCAGGTCGGGACCGTCCGGGCCCTCACCGAACAGCATCAGCACCGCCGCCGCCCGCCCGCCGTCGGTCGGCGGGAGGAAGCGGCTCAGCTGCTCCGGCAGCACCCGCTCGGCCGCGTCCCGGACCGGCTCCAGCCACTTCGGCAGGCCGTCCCGCTCGATCGCCCCGCGGATCACGCCTCCACCGCCAGGTCCGCGACCCGGCCCTGGTGGGCGGCGGCGTCGGCCCGGGCGGCCGCCTCGCCGGGGAAGTCCGACGGCGGCTTCAGCCGCTGGCCGGGCTGGCCGCCCATCTCGTACTTGAGCAGCTTGCGCGCCTTCTCCGGATCGGTCTCGCCCTCCCCGTACGCGGGGCAGAGCGGTGCGATCGGGCAGGCTCCGCAGGCGGGCTTCTGCGAGTGGCAGATCCGCCGGCCGTGGAAGACGACCCGGTGCGAGAGCATCGCCCACTCGGACTTCGGGAAGATCTCGGCGACGGCCAGCTCGACCTTCACCGGGTCCTCCTCGGTGGTCCAGCCGAACCGCCGGGCCAGCCGCCCGAAGTGGGTGTCCACGGTGATGCCGGGCACCCCGAAGGCGTTGCCCAGGACGACGTTGGCGGTCTTGCGGCCGACGCCCGGCAGGGTCACCAGGTCGGCCAGCCGGCCCGGAACCTCACCGCCGAACTCGTCCCGCAGCGCGGCCGAGAGGCCGATCAGCGACTTCGCCTTGTTCCGGAAGAAGCCGGTCGGGCGGATGATCTCCTCCAGCTCCTCCGGGTTGGCGGCCGCCATGTCCTCGGGCGTCGGGTACCGGGCGAACAGTGCCGGGGTGGTCTGGTTCACCCGCAGGTCGGTGGTCTGCGCCGACAGCACGGTGGCTACCAGCAGCTGGAACGGGTTCTCGAAGTCCAGCTCCGGATGCGCGTACGGGTACAGCTCCGCCAGCTCGCGGTTGATCCGCCGGGCCCGCCGCACCATCGCCAGGTGCGACTCCGGCTTCCCGGGTTTCACGGCGGGCTTCGCGGTCGGTTTCGCGGGCGGCTTCACCGCCCGCTTCGCGGCGGGTTCCGCCGGGGCCTTCGCGGGCGCCTTCGTGGGCGCCTTCGTGGGCGCTTTCGCAGGCGCCTTCGTGGGCGCCTTCGCAGTCGGTTTCGTCGTCGGTTTCGCAGCCGGTGCCACGGCCGCCGTCGCGGTGCCCTGTACAGCCGCCTCCGCGGTCGGCTTCTGAGCCGCCGCCTTGGTCGCGGTCCTGGTCGCCGTCTTCCGGGCCTTGCTCTCTGCCATGCACGAAGGCTACGCCGAGCGGCGCACCGCCCGGGGCCGATCAAGCAACGGAAGCGGCCCTGCGGGGACGGCCGTTGTCCGGAAAGGCGGCCGGCCCGGGCGCACGCGGCGAATCAGGACCGGACAGCCGTGGAGGCCGTGGAGGCCGAGGAGGCTGGGGAAGCCGTCCCGAGGAGGCCGGCGCCGCTACCGCAGGGTGCGGCCGATGGTGCCCTCGAGGGTGTTGAGCAGCCCGGCCAGCGCCTCGGCGAGGCGGGTCCGCTCGTCCAGGGTGAGGCCGGAGAGGAGCTCGCGGTCGTACGCGACGAGTTCCTCGATCAGGCCGTCGACCAGCTCCCGGCCGGTGTCGGTGAGCGAGAGGTGGGCGACCCGGCGGTCGCGGTCGTCGGTGCGGCGGCTGACCAGACCGCGTTCCTCCAGCAGTCGCAGCCGCTTGGTCACGGCGGCCCCCGAGGCGAAGCTCTCCCGGGCGAGCTGGGTCGGGGTCAGCTCGCGGTCGAGGCGGCGCAGGGCGCCGAGGATGTCGAACTCGGCGCGGGTGAGGCCGGCCCGGGTGAGCGGGTCGGGGGTCTGCTGGAGGAGCGCGGCGCAGCGGTTGATCCGGCCGAGGACAGCGATCGGGCCGGTGTCCAGGCCCGGGTAGGCGCGCTCCCACTGGCGCAGCACCCCTGCGACGACGTCCTCCACGTGCGCTGCTCCCGTTCCGCGACCGACCCGTTCGGTCGATCCTAGACGGCGCGCGCTCCGCCGCCCCGGTGCTCCAGAAGGGCGGTCAGCAGGTGGTGGGCGTGCCGCTCGGTGTCGGCGGCGTGCTGGTGGGGGAGGGTCGGGCGGCGCCACTCGCCGGTCGCGGTGTCGGCGGCCTCGCGCAGTTCGAGCAGGGCGGCGGCCAGTACGGCCCGGGCGGCGGTGGATCCGGTCCGGTCGGCGGCCGGTGCGGCCCGGTCGGCGGCGGTCGACCCCGTCCGGTCGGCGGCCAGTACGGCCAGTGCCGCCCGGGCGGCGCGGGTGGCGGTCTCGGTGTCGGCCACGGCCCTGGACAGCCGGGCGGCGGTCCGGCGGTTGGTGACGAGCAGGCAGGCGACCAGACCGGTGAGCGCGCCGACGCAGGTGTCCAGCCAGCGGTCGGCCACCAGCATCCGGGCGGGCTGCGGGCCCGCGAACTCGGTCATCAGCAGGGCCATCGGGGTGACGAAGACCGTGGCCAGCCAGTAACTGCGGGCGATCATGGCCTCCGCGCCGAACTGGCACAGCAGTCCGAGCGCGATCAGCGCCACCGGGCCGCAGCGGGCGACCGGCACCGCGGCCGTGAAGAGCGCCAGGCCGAGGAGGTTGCCCAGGACCCGCTGCACCGCGCGCTGCCAGGAGAGCGTGCTGTTGGCCTGGAAGACCGAGGCCGCGGTGACCACCGCCCAGTACGGACGGCCGACGCCGAGTGCCAGCGAGAGCCAGCCGGCGGCGGCGCAGCCGACCGCGACCCGCAGGGCGATCGGCAGCAGCGCCGAGCCGGGCCGCAGGACGGCGCGCAGCGGGAGCCGGCGGACGGGCGGGAGGGCGCGCAGGTCGGCGGCCTCCGCCTCGGTGAGTTCCGGCGACGGCACGGGGCGGCGGCCGCGCCGCAGGTCCCGGGCCCACGCGGCGTAGCGCTCGGCGGCCGCCGGATCGACGGGCGAGGCGAGGGCGGCCTCGGCGTGGACGAGCAGCCGTTCCGGTTCCTCGCCGAGGGCGCGCTGACGGGCCGGGGAGGAGAGCGCGAGGCTGCGCCGGGCCGCGTCGACCGCGCCGACCAGGGCGGTACGGGCAGCGGCGTCCGGTGCGCCGGGGTCGGTGCGCAGCAGGCGGGCGGCGACTTCCAGCGCACGGGCGGTGGCGGTGCGCTCCGGTCCGTACGGGTGCCACAGCGCGGGAGCCATGCAGACCAGCCAGGCCAGTGCGGCGCCGACTGCGGCGAGCGCCAGGTGCGGTGCGAGGTCCGCGAGCCGCTGGGGGACGAAGGCGCAGCCGGCGGTGGTGAAGGTGATGATCAGGGCGCCGGGCGGGCCGACCCGGGCGGCGTCGCAGAGCAGTTTGTGCAGGGCGGCGAGCACGGCCGCCACCGCGACGAGGACGGCGGCGTCGCGGGTGAGCGCTGCGGCGGTGAGGGCGGCGCCGGCGCTGAGGACGGCACCGAGCAGCACGCCGGCCAGCGTCCGGGCCCGGGCCCGGTAGGGCAGGCCGTGCCCGTAGAGGGCGCCGAGGCCGCCGACCGAGGTGTAGAGCGCGAGGTCCAGCCGGCCGAGGGCGAACAGGGCGAGGTTGAGGGTGCCGAGGGTGAGGACGGCGCTGAGCGCGGGCCGGTGCCAGCCGTCTCCGGGCGGACCGACCCGGAGCACCTGGCGGAGCTGGGCGGGGGAGGCCATGGAAAAAGATTAACAGGTAATTTACCCGTGAATCATATGTCTTCCGCGGAACAGCGATGAGTTCTGCGGCGAACCCCGGTCTACCCCTGCGACCGACTCGGACGACCGAAGGAACACCGCCATGACCACCACCGTGATCTCCGCCGACGGCACCACCATCGCCTGCACCGTCACCGGCTCCGGCCCGGCCGTCGTCCTCGTGGACGGGGCGATCGGCCACCGCGCCTTCGACCCGGGCGTGGCGGTGTCCGAGCAGCTCTCGGCCCACCACACCGTGTGGGCCTACGACCGGCGCGGCCGCGGCGGCAGCGGGGACACGGCACCCTTCGCGGTGGAGCGCGAGATCGAGGACCTGGCCGCCGTGATCGCGGCGGCCGGTGGCGCGGCCCGGGTGTTCGGCATCTCCTCGGGCGCCGCACTGGCCCTGCGGGCCGCCGCCGCGGGCGTCGGCATCAGCCGACTCGCCGTCTACGAGCCGCCGTTCAGCACGGAGGAGACGCAGCGCGAGCGCTTCGTCGGGTACGTCACCGAGTTGGAGGCGGCACTCGCCGAGGGACGGCGCGGGGACGCCGTCGCGGCCTTCATGACCTTCGTCGGGATGCCCGGCGAGATGGTGGAGGGGATGCGCTCGGCCCCGGTGTGGCCGGTGTTCGAGGCGGTCGCGCCGACCCTGGCGTACGACGCGGCAGCGCTCGGCGCGCGCACGGGGGCGACCGTCCCGGTCGACCTCCTGGCCACGATCACCGTGCCGACCCTGGTCCTGGACGGCGGCGCCAGCCCGGAGCTGCTGCGGGCTCCCGCCCGAGCGGTGGCGGCGGCCGTGCCGGGCGCCGAGTACCGGACGCTGGCCGACCAGACCCATGAGGTGGCGGCCGAGGTGCTGGTGCCGGAGCTGCTGAAGTTCTACGCCTGAGGCGCGGAGAGGCCGGGTGGCGGGAGGCCCGGGAGCGGGCAGCGGACGGCGGACGGCGGGCAGCGGGCGGCGGGCGGCGGGCGGCCCGGGAACGGCACCGGCTGGAGCCGGTGAACCCGCGCTCCCCGCTCCGCCCTAGTCTTCCCGTCATCCGATCATCTTCGACGACCGAGGGAGCAACGAGCCGCCATGGCCGTGGACTTCACGACGGAACAGGACGTCACGGACTTCCGGGACATCCCCACTACCACGCTGGCCGACGTCCTGGGCCGTGCCCGGGTGATGGACATCGGTCTGCGCCCGCTGTGGGCGGGCATGCCCCGGGTGGCCGGACCGGCCTTCACGGTGCAGTGCCCGCCCGGCGACAACCTGATGCTGCACGCGGCGATCTACCGGGCCGAGCCCGGCTCGGTGATCGTCGTCGAGTCCGGTGACCTCGACTACGCGCTGGCCGGCGGCAACGTCTGTGCCGTGGCGCAGCGCCGGGGCGTCGCCGCGTTCGTGGCCGACGGCCTGATCCGCGACCTCGGCGAGGTGCGGGAGCTCGGCTTCCCGGTCTTCGCCCGGGGCGTCATCCCGATCCCCGGCTCGAAGGAGCAGCTGGGCACCCACGGTGCCCCGGTGCGCTGCGGCGGAGTGCTGGTGGCCCCCGGCGACATCGTGGTGGCCGACGAGGAGGGGGTCGTGGCGGTGCCCGCCGCCGACCGGGCGAAGGTCCTGGCGGCAGCCCGGGCGAAGCTGGCCAAGGAGGCCGCCGAGACCCTGGACGACTGGGAGGCCGCCCACCGCGCCAGGATCGAGCGCGGCCTCGCCGAGCTGGGCTTCACCGGCTGACGCCGACCCCGGCGCCGGCGGTCGCGGCCCGGCCGGCCGGGGTCCGCCCTTCCCGACGGCCCGGCAGTCCCGGCGGCGGGGGCAGCAGTCCGGCAGTCCCGGCGGCGGGGGCGGCAGGACAGCGGCCCGGCAGTCCCGGCGGCGCGGGCGGCAGGACAGCGGCCCGGCAGCCCGGTAGGACGCCCGGTCAGTACAGCCCGTTCAGGTCCCCGAAACCGAGCGCCCCGTCGAGCTCCGTCAGCGTCCCGGCGTCGAGCAGCTCGGCAGCGGCACGGCGGGCCGCCGTGTAGGCGAGCTGGGCGAGGCCCGTACCGACGCTGATCCGCCGTACCCCCGTGGCGGCGAACTCAGCGACGGTCGGCCCGCCCGCGACGGCCATCACGTTCACCGGCAGCGAAGTCCGCTTGCACAGCTCGGCGAGGTCGTCGAGGTTCAGGAGGCCGGGGACGAACAGGCCGTCCGCGCCCGCCTCGGCGTAGGCCGCGGCCCGGACCAGCACGTCGTCCAGGCCGCCCAGTCCGAACAGGAACACGTCGGTACGGGCGTTGACCAGCAGCTCGGGCAGGCCGGCGTCGGCCGCGGCGGTGCGGGCCGCGCGCAGCCGCTCGGCCTGCTCGGCCACCGTGAACAGCGGGCCGCCGACGGCCGTCGAGTCCTCCAGGTTGACCCCGGCCGCGCCCGCACCCACCAGCGCGGTCACGGTGGCGGCCACATCGGAGGGCAGCGGCCCGTACCCGCCCTCGGCGTCGATGGTGACCGGCAGGTCCACCGCCGCGACGACCCGCCGGGCCGCCTCGACCGCCGTCGCCCGGTCCATCCGCTGGCCATCACCCATGCCCAGCGACCAGGAGGCGCCGCCGCTGGTGGTGGCGATCGCCTGCGCGCCGGCCGAGGCGATCACCGCGGCGCTGCCGGCGTCCCATGCGTTGGGCAGGACGAGCACGCCCTCCTCGACGAGCCCGCGCAGTCGCAGCGCCCGCTCGCGGGCCGGGGTGGTGGTGGACATGAGGTGTCACCGGCTTTCGTACGAATCAGTGGGGACCCAGGCATCGTGCGCCCACCACCGGAAGGGCGACCAGTGTTTAAGCTGGGGCCGAATCTTCCGAAGGGGGCCGCGCATGCGGACGGAACTCCACTTCTCCGCCCAGGACTTGGCGCTGACCCGGTTCGCCGTCAGCCCGATGCAGGAGGTGGTGACCAGTCTGCGCGCGCTCGCCCACTCACCCGCCCCCGCGCTGCACCGCCGCTGGGCCGGTCAGGTGCGCGAGCGGCTGGCCGCCTCCGGACTGGACTGGGCGCGCCTGGCCGCGATGGTCCCGCCCGACGGCCACCTGCCGGACTTCCTCAACCCGACGCCGGCCGGCTTCTCCCCGACGCTCGCCGAGGAGCTCGCCGCGATCGCCGCGACCGGCGCCGAGCAGGTCCGGGCCGACCTCGACATCGTGGCCGCCGAGGCGGGCGGCCGGCTGCCGGCCTCCCTGGAACCGCTCTACCGGGATCCGGCGGCCCGGCTGCCCGGGCTGGCCGCCGAGATCGCGGCGTACTGGGAGCTGGCGCTCGCCCCGTACTGGGCGCGGATCCGCGCGCTGCTGGCCGCGGACGTCTTCCACCGCTCCCGGCAGGCGGCCGAGCACGGCACCGCCCGGATGCTGGACGAGCTGCACGAGACGGTCCGCTGGGACGGCACCGCGCTGCAGCTGGCGCGCCGGCACTGCGCCGTCACCCGGCTGAACGCCGGAGCCGGCCTGCTGCTCCTGCCCTCCGCCTTCGCCTGGCCCCGGGTGCTCACCCGGGTGCTGCCGCCGGACCCGCCGCAGCTGATGTACCCGGCGCGCGGCGCGGCCACCCTGTGGGAGGAACGCCCCGGCACCTCGGCGCGCACCGACGCACTGGCCGCCGTGCTCGGCCGCTCCCGGGCCCGGCTGCTGGCCGAGCTGGACTCCCCCGCCTCGACCACCGAGCTGGCCCGCCGCACCGGGCTGTCCGCGGCGGCCGTCTCCCAGCACCTCACCGCCCTGCGCACGGCGGGCCTGACCAGCGCCCACCGGGCCGGGCACACCGTCCTCTCCGCCCGGACGGCGGTGGGCGACTCGCTGTTCGACCCGGACGGCCGGGCGTTCGACACCCCGGCGCCCGCCGGGCGGCCAGCCCGCTGATCCTCCGGTGCGCCCCTTGATCCGCCGGTACGCCCGCTGATCCGCCGGCATACCCGCTGATCCCTGGTGTGCCGGCTGATCCGCCGCTACGCCCGTCGAACGCCGCTCCGCCCGATGATCCGCCGGTACGAATGGCCGCGCACGGCGCACCCTGATACACCCCCTCCTCATATGATCGGAGCGACATGCGCCATGCTTGGTGATGCAGAACACTGAACGGAACTTGCGCCCGACGGCGGCCCACCGCCGGACGGCCGAGAAGGAGGAAGCACGTGGACGACGTTCTGCGGCGCGCCGCACTCTTCGCGGCACTCGACGACGAACAGGCCGGCGAGCTGCGCGCTTCCATGACCGAGGTCACCCTCGCCCGTGGTGAGTCGCTGTTCCACGAGGGCGACCCGGGCGACCGGCTGTACGTCGTCGCGGAGGGCAAGGTCAAGCTGCACCGTGCCTCGCCGGACGGCCGCGAGAACATGCTGGCCGTGCTCGGCCCGAGCGAGATGATCGGCGAGCTGTCGCTGTTCGACCCGGGCCCGCGCACCGCCACCGCCAGCGCGCTGACCGAGGTCAAGCTGCTGGGCCTCGGCCACGGCGACCTCCAGCCGTGGCTGCACGCCCGCCCGGAGGTCTCCATCGCGCTGCTGCGGGCCATCGCCCGCCGACTGCGCCGGACCAACGACGTGATGTCCGACCTGGTCTTCTCCGACGTGCCCGGCCGCGTCGCCAAGGCCCTGCTGGACCTCTCCCGCCGTTTCGGCGTGCAGTCCGAGGAGGGCATCCACGTCGCCCACGACCTCACCCAGGAGGAGCTGGCCCAGCTGGTCGGCGCCTCCCGCGAGACGGTCAACAAGGCGCTCGCCGACTTCGCCGGCCGCGGCTGGCTGAAGCTGGAGGCCCGCGCGGTGGTCCTGCTCGACGTCGAGCGGCTGTCGCGCCGCTCGCGCTGACGCTCTCCGAGCACCGCGAAGGCCCGTCCGGTCGGTCCGGACGGGCCTTCGCGTCGTTCCGGCCCGGGCGGCCTCCGCGCCCCGCTGCAGCCCGGATCGGGCCCCGCCCGGACGCGCCGGACGCCTCGGATGCCCCGGACGACCCGGACGACCCGGATGCCCCGAACGCCCCGAACGCCCCGAACGCCCCGAACGCCCCGAACGCCCCGAACGCCCCGAACGCCCCGAACGCCCCGAACGCCCCGGACGACCGGGAACGACCCGAACCGGGAACCGCGGCGGATCAGTCCTGGCCCGGGATGAGCCCGTGCTCCTCCAGGTACTCCAGCTGGGCCCGCACCGAGAGCTCGGCGGCCGGCCAGAGTGCCCGGTCCACGTCGGCGTAGACCCGGGCGACCACGTCGGCGGCCGTCCGGCAGCCCGCCTCCACCGCGGTCTCCACCTGGGCGAGCCGGGTGGCCCGGTGGGCCAGGTAGTAGTCGACGGCACCGAGCGCGTCCGCGAGCACCGGCCCGTGGCCGGGCAGCACGGTCCGTACGCCGTGGTGGGAGGCCATCGTGTGCAGGCGGCGCAGCGAGTCCAGGTAGTCGCCGAGCCGGCCGTCGGGGTGGGCGACCATGGTGGTGCCGCGGCCGAGCACGGTGTCGCCGGTGAGGATCGCGCCGTCGTCCGGCAGGTGGAAGGTCAACGAGTCCGAGGTGTGGCCGGGGGTGGCGACCACCCGGAGGTCGAGGCCCCCGACGTCCAGGCGCTGACCGCCGACCAGGCCCTCGGAGCCGAGCCGGTGCGCCGGGTCCAGGGCCCGCACCTCGGTGCCGGTCAGCTCGGCGAAGCGGACGGCGCCCTCGGCGTGGTCGGCGTGGCCGTGGGTGAGCAGGGTGAGCGCGATCCGCTTGCCCCGCTCCTCGGCGAGCTCGACCACCCGGCGCAGGTGGGCCTCGTGCAGCGGACCGGGGTCGATCACCACCGCGAGGTCCGAGCCGGGCTCGGAGAGCAGCCAGGTGTTGGTGCCGTCCAGCGTCATCGGCGACGGGTTCGGCGCCAGCACGCACAGCGCCCGAGGAGTGGCCTCGCCGCCGATCGCGGCGGCGGGGTCACCCGGCAGGAGTCCGCTCACCGGCCGCGCTCGCCGTCGCGGTGCAGGGCCCGCAGCGGCAGGGCCCGGACGAGGGCGCGCTGGGCGACCTCGACGAACGGGACCTGGCTGTCGCAGCCCACGGAGCGGGGGATCAGTCGGCGGCCGGGCAGCTCGGGGGCCGTCCGGCGAGCCACGTCGTTGTGGTCCATCGGGTGTCGGTCCTTTCTCGTCGGCATCTCTCGTGCGGTCGCTCGTGCGGTCGCTCGTGCGGTCGCTCGTGCGGTCGCTCGTGCGGTCGGAAGTCCTGGGGGCTCCGAGGTTCCGGGGGGCAGGGGGTTCCGGGGAGGTCCACGGGGCCCCGGGAGCCTCAGGAGGCTCCGGCGTTCCGGGGTCCGGAGTCCCCGGCGGTCGAGTGCGGACCGACCGGAGGTTCCACGGGGAACTCCCCGTCGATGGTCAGCTCGTCATACCCAGGCCAGCGGACCGTCATCCGGTCGCCCCGGACCTCGGCCCGGCCCAGCACCGGTTCCAGTACCCGGTCGGCGGCCGCGGCCAGCGCCTCCGCGGCGGTCCGCACCGGCGACAGTTCACGCAGCACCGTCACGGTGGGCGGCAGCATCCCGAAGCGGCCCTCCTGGTACCCCAGGACCGCCTCGGTCGGCGTCAGCCAGGCGACCCGGTCGGCCTCGCCGACCTCCAGGGCCGCGAGCTGGCCGGCCGGCAGGGCGGCGACGAAGAACCAGGTGTCGTAGCGCCGCTCCTCGAACTCCGGAGTGATCCAGCGCGCCCAGCCGCCCAGCAGGTCACTGCGCAGCAGCAGGCCGTGGTCGCGGAGGAACTCGGCGAAGGACAGCTCGTGCGCCTCCAGCGCGGCCCGCTCGGCGGACCAGTCGCGCGGCGCGGCGACGCTGTCGGCGTCCGGGCCGGCCAGCAGCACGCCGGCCTCCTCGAAGGTCTCGCGCACCGCCGCGCAGACCACCGCCCGCGCCGTCCGGACGTCGACCCCGAGCCGGTGCGCCCACTCCTCGGGCGTCGGGCCCGCCCAGCCCGTCTCGACCTCGGCGTCGCGCGGGTCCACCCCACCGCCCGGGTAGGCGTACATCCCGGCCGCGAAGGCCATCGAGGTGCGCCGGCGCAGCAGGTAGGCCTCCGGCCCGGCGGCGGAGTCGCGCAGCAGCACGACGGTCGCGGCGAGCCTGGGCACCGGCGGGGTCAGCGCGCCGGAGTCGACCGCCCGGATCCGGGCAGGCCAGCCGGGCGGCATCGGCAGCGTCGTCGCTCGATGGTCCATGCCCGGATGCTAAGCGCACGGGGGCGGGGTTGGACAGGGCCGACCCCGCCTCCGCGATCACACTCAGCCGATCTTGACGCGCACCTGGAGCTCGACCTCGACCGGGGCGTCCAGCGGCAGCACCGCGACGCCGACCGCGCTGCGGGCGTGCACGCCGGCGTCGCCCAGCACCTTGCCCAGCAGCTCGCTGGCGCCGTTGACCACGCCGGGCTGGCCGGTGAAGTCGGCGGCGGAGGCGACGAAGCCGACGACCTTCACGACCCGCTCGATCCGGTCCAGGTCGCCGATCACCGACTTGACGGCGGCCAGCGCGTTCAGCACGCAGATCTGCGCGAACTCCTTGGCCTCCTCCGGGGACACCTCGGCGCCGACCTTGCCGGTGCTCACCAGCTTGCCGTCGACGACCGGCAGCTGGCCGGAGGTGAACACGAACTCGCCCGACTGCACGGCGGGCACATAGGCGGCGACCGGGGCGGCCACCGGCGGCAGGGTCAGGCCCAGCTCCGCGAGCTTCGACTCGACGGTGTTCACGCGTTCTTCTCCCGCTTGAAGTAGGCCACCAGCTGCTCCGGGTTGGGGCCGGGCACGACCTGGACGAGCTCCCAGCCGTCCTCGCCGAAGTTGTCCAGGATCTGCTTGGTGGCGTGCACGAGCAGGGGCGCCGTCATGTATTCCCACTTGGTCATGGCCAGACTCTAGACGAGCCGTCCCGGCGACCGCCGCCGCCCGGCGACCGGCGTGTGAGGTGGGGCACAAAGGGGGCATGATTCGGTCCCGGCACCCCTGGTGCTCCGGGCATCGGGCGCGCTCCCTGGTTACCCTCGCGAGAGGGCACCCTCATGAGGGGCACCCCGTCAGCGGGGCACCCCCATGAGGGGCACCCCCGTCGGTGGGGGCACCCTCGTCACAGGGGCATCCTCCGCGGAGGGGACGCCCGCAGGACGGAAACGGACGGAGACGGAGCGTGGCACGCACCCCCGGCCAGGCGGCCCGGCGCGACCCCGACTGGGAGGGTGTCCGGCTGCACGTGGTCAGCGGAAAGGGCGGCACCGGGAAGACCACCCTGGCCGCCGCGCTGGCGCTGGCGCTGGCCGCCGACGGCGGACGGGTGCTGCTGATCGAGGTCGAGGGGCGGCAGGGCATCGCCGAGCTGTTCGGCATCGCCGCCCTGCCGTACGAGGAGCGCCGGATCGCCTCCGTCGCCCGCCCCCAGCTCGGGCTGCCCGGGGAGGGCACGCCCGGCGAGGTCTTCGCGCTGGCCATCGACACCGAGCAGGCGCTGCTCGAGTACCTGGAGATGTTCTACAAGCTCGGCCGGGCCGGCAAGGCGCTGCAGAAGGTCGGCTTCGTCGACTTCGCCACCACCATCGCCCCCGGCGTCCGGGACGTGCTGCTCACCGGCAAGGCCTGCGAGGCGACCCGCCGCAAGGGCCCGGACGGCCGGCGCCGGTACGACGCGGTGGTCATGGACGCCCCGCCGACCGGGCGGATCACGCGGTTCCTGAACGTCAACTCCGAGGTCGCCGGGCTGGCCCGGATCGGCCCGATACACACCCAGGCGCAGGCCGTGATGCGGGTGCTGAAGTCACCGGAGACCGCCGTGCACCTGGTCACCCTGCTGGAGGAGATGCCGGTGCAGGAGACGGTCGACGGCATCGGGGAGCTGCGGGAGGCGAAGCTCCCGGTGGGCGGCGTGATGGTCAACATGGTCCGGCCGCCGGTGCTGGACGCGGCGGCGGTGACGGCGGTCGACGGCGACCACCGCGAGGACGTCGCGGCGGCCCTCGGCGAGGCCGGGCTGGGCGGCCGCTCGCGCAGGGCGGAGGCGGTCCGGGCGGCGGTGGACCCGCTGCTCGACCCGTTGCTGGAACAGGCCCGCGAGCACGCCGAGCGGGTCGAGCTGGAGCGGGAGCAGCGCGCCGACCTGCAGCAGCTGCGGCTCCCGACGTACGAGCTCCCGCTGCTCGGCGAGGGCGTGGACCTCGGCGGGCTGTACCGGCTGGCGGGCGAACTGAAGCGGCAGGGGGCGGCGTGACGAACTCATCGGACGGCGTGCGCGGTACCGGAAGGCGGCTCGGAATGGACGAGCTGATAGACGACCCCGAGACCAGGATCATCGTCTGCTGCGGCTCCGGCGGCGTCGGCAAGACCACCACCGCGGCGGCGATCGGTCTGCGGGCCGCCGAGCGGGGGCGCAAGGTCGTGGTGCTGACCATCGACCCGGCCCGGCGGCTGGCCCAGTCGATGGGGCTGACCGAACTCGACAACACCCCCCGGGTGGTCAAGGGCGTCACCGGCGACGGGGAGCTCCAGGCCATGATGCTCGACATGAAGCGGACCTTCGACGAGGTCGTGCTGGCCCACGCCGAGCCCGAGCGGGCCCGGGCGATCATGGAGAACCCGTTCTACCAGTCCCTGTCGGCCGGCTTCGCGGGCACCCAGGAGTACATGGCGATGGAGAAGCTCGGCCAGCTGCGCTCGGCCGAGGAGTGGGACCTGATCGTCGTGGACACCCCGCCGTCCCGCTCGGCGCTGGACTTCCTGGACGCCCCCAACCGGCTCGGGTCCTTCCTGGACGGCCGGGTGATCCGCATCCTGACCGCGCCGGCCAAGGTCGGCGGACGCAGCGCGATGAAGTTCCTCAACGCCGGGATGGGCCTGCTCACCGGCACCCTGGGGAGGATCTTCGGCGCCCAGCTGCTCACCGACGTGCAGACCTTCGTCACCGCGATGGACTCGATGTTCGGCGGCTTCCGCGAGCGCGCGGACCGCACCTACCAGCTGCTCAAGGCCCCCGGCACCGCGTTCCTGGTGGTGGCCGCGCCGGAGCGGGACGCGCTGCGCGAGGCCGCGTACTTCGTGGACCGGCTCGCCGCGGACCGGATGCCGCTGGCCGGCCTGGTGCTCAACCGGGTGCACGGCACGGGCGCGCCGCAGCTCACCGCGGAGCGGGCGCTGGCGGCCGCCGAGGCCCTGGAGGAGAACGGCTCGGAGCACTCGTCGCCCGAGGCGGAGCTGCTCGCGGCCGGGCTGCTGCGGCTGCACGCCGAGCGGATGCAGATCATGGGGCGGGAGCGCCGCACCCGCGACCGCTTCGTGTCGGTGTACCCGGACGTCCCGATCGTCGAGGTCCCGGCGCTGCCGGGCGACGTGCACGACCTGGACGGGCTGCGCGCCATCGGGGACCGGCTGAGCGGCGCGGCGTAGGCACCGCGGTCCGGGCGCGGCCGGTCCGGGCGCAGCCGGTTCGGGCTCGGGCTCCGGGTTGGGCGCGGGCTCGGCCGGTTCGGCGGGGGCTCTCCAGCGGGGGCTCCCCCGTCAGCCAGCCTGGGCGTAGTCCGTCAGTATCACGCCGGTCGCGAGGGACTCCTCGTACTCGGTGCGGGCCGTCTCCAGCAGCCGCCGCCACGAGATGACCGTCGGGCGCCGGCGCAGCAGGGCCCGCCGCTCGCGCTCCGTCATCCCGCCCCACACACCGAACTCCACCCGGTTGTCCAGGGCGTCCGCGAGGCACTCCGTACGGACGGGGCAGCCGCTGCACACCGCCTTCGCGCGGTTCTGTGCCGCCCCCTGGACGAACAGTTCGTCCGGATCACTCGTGCGGCAGGCGGCCTGCGCACTCCAGTCGTCAACCCAGCCCATGCCGGCGCCGTCCTCTCCCGTAATCGAGGCTCCCCCACGGCGGCAACGGCATATTCACCGTTGCCAGTTGAGGACGTTACGGAAGAACGACAGCGCGCAACAGCCCCTTCGGGCTCAATCTCGAATGACCCGATCGGACTATGGGTATCGGTCATCTCACTCGTTGGAGTGATCGCAGGTCGCAAGCCTTGCCACGTTCGGCGCACCCACTCTCGCCACAGGTGTCATCACGGAGCGCTACCGTCCACCCGGGCACAGCACACCGCAGCCGCCTCAAAACCCGGGCGTAGCGGGCAATTCGGGCAACTCTCCGCACTCACAAGAGTGAACGATGTTGACGCACCGAAGCTGTCGCAAGCTTGTGACAAGCCTAGGCGAACACCTGCCCCTATGTGCGGGAATCGGGGACGTAGGGTTCTCCTCATGGCACCGAAGCGCCCACAGGCATCCCAGCCCCCAGGCAACGCCGGAGCTCCGCGCCGCAGGAGCAGCGGATCACCGTTCGACCACGTCGGCAACGGCGTGAAGTTCCTGGGCGTCAGCGTGCTCTCCGGAGTCCTGCTGGCAGGCCTCGCCCTGCCCGCCGTCGGCGCCATCGGGCTGACCGCCAAGGACACGGCGGAGAGCTTCGACAACATCCCCGACGATTTCAAGACCCCGCCGCTCACCCAGGCCACCCAGATCTTCGACGCCAAGGGCGGCCTGATCGCCAAGGTCTACGAGCGCGACCGCACCGTCCTGAACGCCGACCAGATGTCCCCGTACATGCGGCAGGCGCAGGTCGACATCGAGGACGCCCGCTTCTACGAGCACGGCGCCGTCGACCTCAAGGGCGTACTGCGGGCGCTCAGCAAGAACGCGGAGAGCGGCACCGCCTCGCAGGGGGCCTCCACGCTCACCCAGCAGTACGTGAAGAACGTCAACGTGGAGAAGGCCGGCGACGACCAGGCGGCCGTCCTGGAGGCCCAGCGCAAGACCCT